>NZ_JBEOXE010000131.1:0-8273 GCF_040296485.1 Streptomyces sp. NPDC002138
CACGCTGTTGAGTTCTCAAGGAACGGACGCTTCCTTTGTACTCACCCTCTCGGGCTTTCCTCCGGGCTTCGTTCTTCGTTTCCGACTCTATCAGATCCTTTCGGGCCTGACTCCCAGTCAGCGGGGTTTGTCTTTCCGGCTGTTGGGCCGTTCCGACTCCCGAACTCTAGCGGATTTCCCGGGCGGCTCATAATCGGGCCTTGGAAATGAATTCGGGCATGCCGAATTCGTTCCCGGTGGGAGATCGTGCTGAGTTGGGTGCCGCTACGAGGCGGCGTCATCTGTTCTCACAGAACCGTTCCGGCTCCGGGACAACTCGAAGAACCTTACGGACCCCGGGGGCTGGTGTCAACCCCGGGGCCGCACACCTGGTCAGGCGGGTGACTGGAGGCCTTCGACCCGGTCCAGCAGGCGCGTGAGGATGTCGCCGAGCAGGGCGCGCTCCGCGGTGGAGAGGTCCTGGAGGAGGTCCTCCTCGAAGACCGTGGCCGCTCGCATCGCGTCGAGCCACTTGCTGCGGCCCTCGTTCGTCAGCTCCACGATCACGCGCACGCGGTTGGACTCGTCGCGCTCGCGCGTCACCAGGCCGTCGGCCGTCATGCGGTCGATCCGGTGGGTCATCGCGGCCGGCGTCAGGCCCAGCTGCTTGGCCAGCTCGCTCGGGCCCATCCGGTACGGGTCGCCCGCGAGCACGAGGGCCTTGAGGACCTCCCACTCGGCGTTGCTGATGCCCAGGGCCGCCGTCTGGCGGCCGTACGCGACGTTCATCCGGCGGTTGAGGCGGCTCAGGGCCGACACGACCTTCTCGACCTGGGGGTCGAGGTCCTGGAATTCGCGCTGGTAGACGGCGATCTGCTCATCGAGGCTCGGCTCGTGGACGGGCGTAGTGCCGTCGGGGGTGTCACCCATGGACCGAAGTATGGCACGAGCCCATTGGCGTCTAACTCCTTCGGTGTGTAGAGTTAAGGATCGAACTTTAGGTATGAAGTCTTCAGGCTTCAGTAGTGAAGGCAGGTGAGAAGTGACCAAGGTGATGGGCGCTGCGATGCGGAGGATCCAGGCCGGTAACGCGCTGACCGCGTTCGGTATCGGCTTCACGGTTCCGTTCCTCTATATCTACGTGGCGCAGGTGCGAGATCTGGGTGCTGCGACCGCGACGTGCGCCTTCGTGGCGTTCGCCCTGGGCGCCCTGCTCGCGCTGCCCCTCACCGGTCGGATCATCGACCGGCGCGGGCCCATCCCCGTGGTCATGGGCGCGGCGGTTGCCGCGTCCGTCGGTGCGATGTCGCTCGGGCTGTCGACCGGCGTCGTACCGATCCTGCTGTCCGCCCTGGCGCTGGGTGCCGGGCAGGCCGTCATGCAGCCCGCGCTGGCCACGATGATCGTCTGGTGCTCCACTCCGAGCACCCGGACGCGTGCCTTCGCGCTGCAGTTCTTCATGGCGAACCTGGGCCTGGGCATAGGCGGCCTCATAGGCGGCCAGATCGTGGACGTGAACCGGCCCGGCAGCTTCACCCTGCTGTTCAGCATCGAGGCCGTGATGTTCCTGGTGCTGGCGGGCGTGATCGCCACCGTGCGGATGCCGCACGCGCCGAGCATCAAGGACGCGGTGCCGAAGGACCCCGCCCAGGCGGGCGGCAGCGGCTGGAAGCGGCTGATGCGGCACAAGGCGATGGTTCAGCTCTGCGTGCTGGGCTTCGTGATCTTCTTCGCCTGTTACGGACAGTTCGAGTCGGGCCTCGCCGCCTTCGGTACCGAGGCGGCCGGGATATCCCCCTCGACCCTCGGATTCGCGCTGGCCGCCAACACCGGTGCGATCGTCGTGGCCCAGTTCGTGGTGCTGCGGCTGGTGGAGAAGCGGCGCCGGTCGCGCGTCATCGCGCTGGTCGGTGTGATCTGGACGGGCGCCTGGCTCATCGCCGGCTTCTCGGGCCTGGGGCACGGGAGCGCCATGATGGCCGCCGCCGCGTTCATCGCGACGTACGCCCTCTTCGGCATCGGTGAGGCCATGCTGTCGCCGACGCTGGCCCCGCTGGTGGCCGACCTGGCTCCGGAGGGCTCGATCGGTCAGTACAACTCGGCTTTCGCCCTGGTCAAGCAGATGGCGCTGGCGCTCGGCCCGCTGGGCGTGCCGGTCGGCGCCGGGGTGCCGATGCTCTACATCGGGATCTTCGTCGTGGTCTCGCTCGGCATCGCCTGGCTCGCGCTGCGGCTCGGCAAGCGGTTGACGCCGGTGCAGGACAACCCGTCGCTGCTGAAGGGCGCGCCGGCTCCGGTGGCGGTCCCGCGGGCCGCCGGCGCCGTCGCCGAACCCGTGTCGGCGTAGGTGTGGGCGTACGCGTAGGCAGAGAGAAGGCCCCGGTCCGGTGGACCGGGGCCTTCCGCGTGTCCGGCTACTTGTCCGGCAGGGCGAATTCGCACCAGACGGCCTTGCCGCCGCCCGGGGTGCGGCGGGTGCCCCACGCGGAGGCGATGGTCGCGACGATCGAGATGCCGCGGCCCGTCTCGTCGGCCGGTTCGGCGCGGCGGCGGCGCGGGAGGTGGTCGTCCCCGTCGGTGACCTCGATGATCAGGCGGCGGTCCGTGCGGCGCAACCTCAGGCGCATCGGCGGGGTGCCGTGCTGGAGGGAGTTCGCCACGAGTTCGCTGGCGGCCAGCACCCCGAGGTCGCACAGCTCGATCGGGAAGCGCCAGGAGGCCAGGACGCCCTGGGCGAAGGCCCGGGCGCGCGGGGCCGCCTCGATGCCGCCCAGCAGCTCCAGGGCGGCGTTGTGGAACAGCTCCGCCTCGGGGCCGACGCGGGCGGGCTGCTGGAGGACCATCACGGCGACGTCGTCGTCGTGGTCGGCGTCCACGCCCAGGGCGCGCATCAGGCGGTCGCAGATGACGGCGGGGGTGCCGAGGGCGCCGGAGAGGGCGCGTTCCAGGGCGGCCACGCCCTCGTCGATGTCCTCGCCCCGGCGCTCGACCAGGCCGTCGGTGTAGAGAACGGCGGTCGAGCCGGGTCCCAGGGCGATGGTGCCGGAGGTGTGCAGCCAGCCGCCGGTGCCGAGCGGGGGCCCGGTGGGGTCGGCGGCGCGCCGGACGGTGCCGTCCTCGTCGCGGACCAGGATGGGCAAGTGGCCCGCGGAGGCGTAGGCCAGCAGGCCCTCGCTGGGGTCGTGGACGGCGTACACGCAGGTCGCGATCTGGCTGGCGTCGATCTCGGCGGCGAGTCCGTCGAGGAGCTGGAGCACCTCGTGCGGGGGCAGGTCGAGCCGGGCGTAGGCGCGGACGGCGGTGCGGAGCTGGCCCATGACGGCGGCGGCGCGGACGCCGCGGCCCATCACGTCGCCGATGACGAGGGCGGTGCGGCCGGCGCCGAGGGTGATGACGTCGTACCAGTCGCCGCCGACGGCGGCCTCGGTGCCGCCGGGCTGGTAGAGCGCGGCGATGCGCAGGTCGTCGGGCTGTTCCAGCTCCTGCGGGAGCAGGGAGCGCTGGAGAGTGACGACGGCCTCGCGCTGGCGGCGCTCGGCGGCGCGCAGCCGCTCGACGGCTTCGGCGTGGTCGGTGACGTCGGCGAGGTGGATCAGGACGCCCGCGCTGCGGCGCGCGCCGCCGGCCTCGGGGAACTCGACGGGGGTGCAGGTGGCGGTGTACGAACTGCCGCCGGGCGCCTTGCGGTTCTTGGCGGTACGGGGCTTGCCGCTGCGCAGGACCTGGTCGAGGAGCGGGAGCAGGCCCAGCTCGCCGAGTTCGGGCAGGGCTTCGTGGGCGGCGGCGCCGGTGGGCCGGGGCCCGAAGCCGGCGGCATAGGCGTCGTTGACGTACGCCACGCGATGCTCGGGGCCGTGGACGAGCGCGACGCGGGCCGGGAGGCAGCCGAGGACCTCCCGCACCGAGAGGACGTCGAGGGAGGGCACGGCGGCGAGCGCGGCGGCGGAGCCGGTACCGGTGCCGGAGACGGTGGGGTCCGTGGGGCCGGCGGGGCCGCCGTCACGGCTGGACGGGGTCCGCTCGGGGCCGGCGCCGCCGGGGTCGGCGCGGCCGCCGCGGGCCGCCGGAACGGAGCCTTCGCCCCGCTTGGCCTGGGCTGCGGCGTGTTCGGTCCGGGCGGCTGCGCGGCGCTGCGTTCCGGGGAACCGGGCGCTCCAGCGCGTGAAGTTCACTGCGTTCAAGCCTCGTGGTGTCGCTATTGGTCGCTACATCGCTCATGGTCGGTCGCCGGGTGGCGTCACTCTGTGCAGGTGTGAGCCCACCTATGGTCACACGCCCAGTGTGGCCGACCACACTGACAACGTCAGCGCTGGTTGTCCTTCGGGGGGTTGGAGGCGGGTGGTGGCGGGGGTTCCTTGGGTCCGCCGCCCGCGGCGAGTTCGAATTCGGCCCTGGGGTGTTCGAGGGATCCGAGGGAGACGATCTCGCGCTTGAAGAGCCCGGAGAGGGTCCATTCGGCGAGGACGCGCATCTTGCGGTTGAAGGTGGGGACGCGGCTGAGGTGGTAGACGCGGTGCATCAGCCAGGCCGGGTAGCCCTTGAGCTTGCGGCCGTAGACGTGGGCGACGCCCTTGTGGAGGCCGAGGGAGGCCACGGAGCCGACGTACTGGTGGGCGTACTCGGTGAGCACTTCGTCGCGCAGGGCGTGGACGAGATTGTCCGCGAGCACCTTGGCCTGGCGGACGGCGTGCTGCGCGTTGGGGGCGCATTCGGTGCCGGGCGCCGAGGCGGTGATGTCGGGGACGGCGGCCGCGTCGCCGGCGGCCCAGGCGTGTTCGACGCCCTCGACGGTGAGGAAGGCGGTGCAGGCGAGCCGGCCGCGTTCATTGCGGGGCAGGTCGCTGGCGGCGAGGACGGGGTGGGGTTTGACGCCCGCGGTCCATACGACGGTGCGGGTGGGGAACCGGGCTCCGTCGCTGAGGACGGCGACGCGCTTCTCGCAGGATTCGAGGCGGGTCTCCAGGCGCAGGTCGATGTTGCGGGCGCGCAGTTCACGGACCGTGTATTTGCCCATTTCGGGGCCGACTTCAGGAAGGATCCGGTCACTGGCCTCGACCAGCACCCATTTCATGTCTTCGGGTTTGATGTTGTGGTAGTACCGCGCGGCGTAGCGGGCCATGTCCTCGAGCTCCGCGAGCGCTTCGACGCCCGCGTAGCCGCCGCCGACGAAGACGAAGGTGAGGGCCGCGTCGCGGATGGCGGGATCGCGGGTCGAGGAGGCGATGTCCATCTGTTCGATGACGTGGTTGCGCAGGCCGATGGCCTCTTCGACGGTCTTGAACCCGATGGCGAACTCGGCGAGTCCCGGAATGGGCAGGGTGCGGGACACGGAGCCGGGGGCGAGGACGATCTCGTCGTACTCGATCTCGACGGCGCCGGTGCCCTCCTCCTCGGTGGCGAGGGTGGTGATGGTCGCGGTCCGTTTGGCGTGGTCGATGCTCCGGGCCTCGCCGACGACGATGCGGCAGCGCTTCAGGACGCGGCGCAGCGGTACGACGACGTGGCGTGGAGAGATGGAGCCCGCGGCCGCTTCGGGGAGGAAGGGCTGGTAGGTCATGTACGGCTCGGGGCTGACCACCGTGACCTCGGCCTCGTCGGCTCTCAGTTTTCGCTGGAGCCGTAGGGCCGTGTACATGCCGACGTAGCCGCCGCCGACGACGAGGATGCGTGTCCGGGGCGGGGTGCCGGGGGCCGAGCCCCGGGAGTTAGCAGCCTTCACCATCCCATGACGCAACGTGGCCGGGAGTTTGTCCACAGGCCCGACACATTGTGTGACCGGCGGTGGGGGCGTGACGGCCCGGTGCGGACGTGCCGGTGGGGGGTGAGGTGCGCAGGTCAGGCAGTGCGGAAGGGGTGATTCCGGGGGCTTGGAACGGAAAAGTGGGGGTCAATGCTCCGATCGAGCGATGGTCCGTACGGAGCTGCCTCTTCTGAATTGACTCTGGCTCAACTATGTTCGTAGCCCGTCGAGGAGTCAGGACCAGGGCCCACATGACCGTGGCCCCCCTCGACACGAAGGCGGGGACTGTCTCCGGGGGGAGACAAATGATTACCGGGGGAAACATATGCATATTTCCGATTTCCATGGTTCTGCGACCGCGCTCTCGACCGAGAGTGTCGGCCGTGTGATCGCTGGTGGCACCTCGCACGGTGTGGGTCGTTCCACGCCTCTGCGGGTCGACGCACAGCGCAACCTCGAGCACGTCCTGCGCGCCGCGCGCGAGGTGTTCGGCGAGCTGGGCTACGGGGCTCCGATGGAGGACGTCGCGCGGCGCGCCCGCGTCGGCGTCGGCACCGTCTACCGGCGCTTCCCGAGCAAGGACGTCCTCGTACGGCGCATAGCCGAGGAGGAGACCTCCCGGCTGACCGAGCAGGCCAGGGCCGCGCTCGGCCAGGAGGAGGAGCCGTGGCAGGCGCTGTCGCGCTTCCTGCGGACCTCCGTCGCCTCGGGCGCCGGGCGGCTGCTGCCGCCGCAGGTGCTGCGGGTCGGCTCGGTCGGCGAGGACGGCCAGGACGTCCTGGAGGCCGTCGCGGTGGACGCGGCCCGGGTGCCGCAGCAGCGGCAGGCCGCCGTGGTCGGCGGACAGCCGGACCTGCGGGTCGTGGGCGGCCGTGCGTCGGTCGAGGACGAGCCGTCCGAGGACTCGGGCGCCGGTGCGCTCCTGGAGGTCGTCGGCCGGCTGGTCGACCGCGCCCGGGAGGCCGGGGCGCTGCGCCGTGACGTGACGGTGGCCGATGTCCTGCTGGTTATAGCGACGGCCGCGCCCGCGCTGCCGGACCCGGCCCAGCAGGCGGCCGCTTCGGCCCGGCTGCTGGACATCCTGCTGGAGGGGCTCCGGTCGCGGACCGCCTGAGGCGGTTGCCGGTGAGCCGACCTGACCGCCCTGGGGTGGTCGTCGGTGAGCGGGCCGCCCTGGGGTGGTCGTCGGTGACGGGTGTGGCGCGGTGGGTCCTCCGGAGAACCGGGGGGCCTTCCGCGCGCTCCGTCGGGTGAATCCGTGGATCGGCCTCCTCGAACGTCCCGTCACTCGGACGGGTGAGGTCTCGTGCGCCGGTTCGCCGATTCCCGCCCGGACGAGTGGATGGCGTCCGGAGCGGTCCGGCGCGCGTGCGCCGTGTGCCACGCTGGATCGGTGTACCGGTTGAGTGTGTCCTGCGGGGGCTTGCGCGATGGGCGTTGACGGGCGGGAAGATCCGGTCTCCGGTGCTCCGGGTCACGACGGCGACGCCGAGACGGGCGCTCTGCCCGCACGACAGGTTCCGGCCCAGCGCGAACCGGGTGGCCGTACGCCGCCGGGTGCCGTGCATCCGCCGGGTGCCGTGGGTGGCCCGGGGGCGGAAGCGCCCATGTCCGATGCCGGGTTGATCGCGCGGATGCGCGGTGGTGACGACGGTGCCTACGAGGAGCTCTTCCGTCGGCACGCCGATTCCGTGCGCCGGTACGCGCGCACCTGCTGCCGGGACGCCCACACCGCCGACGACCTGACCGCCGAGGTCTTCGCCCGCACCCTCCAGGCGGTACGCGGCGGGGCCGGGCCGGACCAGGCGGTCCGGGCCTACCTCCTCACCACCGTCCGGCGGGTCGCCGCGGCCTGGGCGAAGACCGCCAAGCGGGAGCAGCTCGTCGAGGACTTCGCGCTGTTCGCGGAGCAGGCCGGAGCGGGCACCGAAGCCGGAGCGGGGCTGGCGCCCGGCGCGGACACCCTGGAACTGGGCGCGGACGTACGGGCCATGCACGAGGCCGAGCAGTCGCTCGCCATGCAGGCCTTCCGCAGCCTGCCCGAGCGGTGGCAGGCCGTGCTGTGGCACACCACCGTCGAAGAGGCCTCCCCGAGCGCGATCGCCCCGCTGTTCGGGCTGACCGCCAACGCCACCGCGGTCCTCGCCAGCCGGGCCCGCGAGGGGCTCAAGCAGGCCTATCTCCAGGCCCATGTGAGCACCGCGCTGAGCGAGGGCGGGGACTGCGCCCGGTACGCCGACCGGCTGGGCGCCTACGCCCGGGGCGGGCTGCGGATGCGGGCGGAACGAGGGCTGCGCAAGCACCTCGAGGAGTGCGTGAAGTGCCGGCTGGTCGCCGGTGAGCTGAAGGACGTCAATGCCGGGATCCCGGCGCTGCTTCCCGTCGCGGTCATCGGGTGGTTCGCCGCCGGATACGCGGCCAAGGCGGCCGGGGTGGTGGCCGGCGGGGTCGTGGCCGCGCCGCCACCGGTCTCGGGTTCACGGCCCTGCTCGGGCTGTCCCTGCTGCTGGTGGCCACGCCGCTGATCGTGTGGGCGATCGCCCCGGACCACGTG
>NZ_JBEOXE010000132.1:0-8220 GCF_040296485.1 Streptomyces sp. NPDC002138
GATGGTCATCCGGCCCCGGGTCGCACCGCGTACGTCGACCGACCGGTCGAGCTTCGTCTACTGGGCCACCGCCGAGCAGGCGGACATCGAGGCAGGGTTCGAGGAGGACCGCCGGGTCGCCCGGGTGCAGGTCCTGAGCCGACTCGTCCTCGCCAAGATGCGCCTGCTCCGCCTCGCCGGTGACGCCTCCCTCGTCTCCGTGGTCGCGCTCGCCGCCGCCGCCGTCACCCGCTGACCCGCCCTCACCCCGGGCCGCCCAGCGGCGGCCCGGCCACCGGAAGGACCACCATGGACGCCCTGACCCGCACCGCCCTCCTCGCGTACATCCGGCTCCACAAGGCCCTCGGCGCCGCCGCCATCGACCCGGACGCCACCCACCACCCGGTCGAGGCCGCAGCCCGGGAGGCGAACGCGGCCATGCGCGCGGCGGGCCTGCTGGGCGCCACGCCGCAGCAGATGAACCAGCTCCTCGCCGAACTCGACCAGCCGACCGTGGCCAGCCCGGCCTACGTCCTCCAGCCGCACTACATCGACGTGGACGTCTTCGGCTGGCGGCTCGACGGCCCCGGCCTGGATGGCATGCACGAGCACGAGACGTTCGACGCCGACGACAACCGCGACATCGAGGCGGCGGCCCTCTGGGCGGAACAGATCATCGGCGCCCGCCAGGACTGGCGGCACACCCGCCGCGATGGCCTCGACCGCTGGGAAGCCTGACTCACAGGCCCAAGGCGTCCCGGGCGTCCCACGCCTGACAGGCCGCCACCTGTGACACGCTCGACCCGAACCACCCCAGACAACGCGAAGGGCCCGCCGGTTGCACGGCGGGCCCAGAGCGAACACCAAGATCCAAAAGACTTCTCACGGACTCAGGAATGGTGCTCGTAGTGCTTTCCCATGATGCAGGACCCACGGCCCCGGCCGCGACCCCGTCCACGGACGCGTCGCCCGGGGCCGCTCGCGTTCCCGGCCCTCGGTGCCACTGCGGCACGGCCATCGTCCACATCCCCGGCAAGAAGCCGAAGGTCTACTGCTCTGACGCGTGCCGGAAAGCCGCAAAGCGGGCAATCGCCAAGGCTGCCGAGCCCACCTCCGGCGGTGCGGGGCAGACCCCTCCCGAGGCAAATCCGGACACGGGCTTTAGTAGTAAGGGAAAATCTCCGTCCGCTGCAGGTCAGAGCGTTGTGGCGGAAGCGGCGGAGCCCAAAAAGGGACGGCCGAAAGCGGGGACCCGCGACGAGCGGTACGCCCGTCGCGACCGCCACCAGACCGTCGCGGTCGGCGAGGCGTTCCGAGCGTGCGGAAACCGGCTCACGGGGAAGTCGGCGACGCTCCAGTGGGCGGCCGGTGAGGCGGCGCTCACGGGCGTCTGCCGGTGCAACAACGTCCACCTGTGCGCCTGGTGCGGGACGAGGATCCTCGCGGTGCGGGCGTCGAACGCTCAGCTCATGGCGGACGGCCTGGCAGCGGCCGGGTACGGGCTGCACCTCGGCACGAGCGGCCTGCGCCACTACAGCCGGATGCCGTTCGGCTCGAACCGCAAGGGCGAGCGCTTCGGGCTGGTCGCGCTGCTGCACGACGGGTGGCGCGGCGGGTACGGGTCCGCTGGGCGGCCCTGGCGGCGTCTCAAGGCTGAGTTTGGCGTGATCGGCTACGAGCGGGCCTACGAGGACACGTGGGGCCCGGACACGGGCCACCACCTCCACTGGCACGCGCTGTGGGTCACGGCCACGCCGCTCGACGCGGATGGCCAACTGGCCTTCCGCCGGGCCATCGCCACGGCATGGGCGAACGCGGTCCGGGAAGCGGGCGGGTACGAGGTCAGCCAGACGTGCGACAGGCCCGACTGCCCGTGCGGCGGGGAAGGCCACGGCACCGACCTGCGCTCGCTGAACAGTGGCGAGGAGGGGGAGACGGCCCGCTACCTGTACAAGGACGGCGACAAGGGCACGGCCAAGATCGGGCTCGAACTGTCCCGTCAGGACCTCAAGGACGGGCGTCGGGTCGGGCGCCTCGGACCGTGGCAGCTCGGCGACGCGGCGGCCGACGAACTGGCCGCCTCGGGCGGGGTCCCGGGCATGTTCACCACCGCGTACCGCGAGCGCGAACGAGGCATCTACGGCGTGCGGAAGCAGTACCGGACGCAGGGCTTGAACGCCTTGGTGAAGGCGTTGGAGATCCCGCAGGACACCCGGAGCGATGACGAGATCACCGACGAATCCGGCGGCCTGGTGCCGATCCTCGTGATCCCGTCAGGTACCTGGTACCGGCACATCGCCCGGGTGCCCGGCCGCCGCCTCGACCTCGTCAAGGTCGCCGAGGCGCACGGCATCGGCGGCGTCCGGCTGCTGATCGAGTCGTGGGGCCTGCGGTGGGGCATCGACGTCTTCGACCCGCCCACCGAGGACGAGCCGACCACCCAGGCCGGGGAGGACGAGCCGACCGCGACGGTCCCTGCGGCGCTTCTGCGCCCGGCGGCCCGCACCTTCGTGGAGCACGTGCAGCGTGCGCACCGCCGGGCGACCGCCGCCGCGAACTGACCCGCCTTGCTCCCCGGGGCCGGTGCCGACAGGGCACCGGCCCCGCAGCACGCTCACGTCCTGGTGCTCGTCGTGCCCGGTCCCGAACCGAGCATCCGCCGGCGCTGCTCGCCGGATCCGACCTGCGGTTCGTCCGTCTCGGTCTGCACGGAATCGGCTCGCTCGGCGGGCAGAAGCCGCGGGGCTGGAATCGCAAGTACGGCTTTGGATTCGGGGCGGGGGCCGACGCCGAGCGCGCGGCGGGAGGTGCTCATCACGGCAGTCTGCCGGTCGGTGAACTCACCAGTGAACTCACCGGCCGGGGTGGTGAACTCCCCGGTGAGTTCGTCCCGGCGGAGCCTGGGGCGGCGCCTCAACCGGTCCCGTGCGCTCACCACGGAGCCTCGGCTGGCCCTGTGTGATCGCTGAGGGGGAGAGTGCGGGGGACGGTGAGGGGGTCCCGTGGAGGGGACTGTGAGGGGGAGCGTGAGGGGGAGACCCCGAGCGGCGGTCGTCTGCACAATGCCTGCTCAGCCCACGAACTGCAGCTGGTGATCCGCCGGACATATCTGTAGGGCGGGGGGCTGGGGGTGGGGGTGAGGGGTGTTGGTGGAGCCGACGGATTGAGGAATGCCTAGGTGTGGGTTTGTAGTGCGGTTTGTAGTAGGCGGGCGGGTAGCAAGAGGTGTGCCGTTCTGGTGGGTGGTTCTGGGGTCGGTCTGGGAGTGGTGGGGGCCGTTGGGTCGTGATGCATAGGTGTGATCGTTCTGCTCGAGTGCCGTCCGCTGGGCGTCCGCTGACGGTCCGCTGGGCGTCCGCTGGCTCGGCGGTCCGTCCTGGTGTTTCAGCGGACCGTCAGCGGTTGGGGTCCGCCGTGCGGGACAGCGCGTGGACTCCGGTCCGCCCGACGAAGCCGCGGGGCCCGGCCGGGCTCCGGATCGTCGTAGTGCCAGAGGTGTGCAACACCTGGGCGACGTTCCGGGCGGGGACATGCTCGTGCTCCTGGTGCTCGTGCTCGGGTGCTAGGTCTAGCGGCTGGGCCTGCTAGGCCTAGCACCGCCGCTAGCAGGTGATCGGCGGTCCGGCCTGCGGCCTAGCACCTAGCAGGCGTTGGGCGCCGGATACGGTCGGGGGCATGGAGACCGAGACCCCGAGGACGCCGGACGGCGCGAAGCTCTGCGGCTGGTGCGGCGGGACGATCCGGCAGTCCGGTGTCGGCCGGAGCCGGGACTACTGCAAGCGGCTGTGCCGGGACCAGGCGTACAAGAAGCGCCGCGATCAGCGGCTCGTGGATGAGGCGTTGGCCGCCGCGTCCGCCGTTTCTCCGTCCGTAGAAACGGGGCCCCGAGTTTCTACGGACGGAGAAACTCGGTCGCCGCAGGTGACGCCCCGGATTCCGGCGCCGGTCGTGGAGGAGGACTACCTCCTCGCGCCGCCGGATCCGGCCCCGGTGCTGCCGGACGCGTGGCGGGCCCCGGTCCCGGCTCCGGCTCCGCGCCGGACGTTGGGCGCGGGCCCGGGGCGGCGCCGGTCGACGATGACGGCGTCGCCGCTGCCGACGGGGTCGCGGGCGGAGCCGGTGCCGCTGCCGTTCGACATCGAGGACGACGAGGGCATCTAGCCCGGCGCCTCGCGCCAACGGCTGGGCCTGAGTGGGGGGTCCCTCCGGTCTGGGCGGCAGGCGCAGCCTGAGCGCGCCGGTCGTCGGGGTGTCCGGGATCGGCGTAGCCGACCGCGTAGCGGCGCCGTAGGCGTCCTGGACGGCCCGGCGGGCGGTGTGCTGACCTCCGGTGCCGTCCAGGCCGGAGGGACCCCCCACGACCCTCCACAGACCCCACCCACGGACCCGCAGTCACCGGCGGTGCCCCCGGCCCCTCTGGGACTGGTGGCCGGGGTGTGGGGCGGAGCCCCGCTAGCTGTGACCCGCACGCGCCCCGTCGGAGCCCGTAGACGGCTCTGTGAGCCCCGTTCGGCCCGGGGCTGGACTCCGAGCCGCAAACCGCTCGTTGAGGCGCTCAGAGCGGCGTACAGTCCCGGCATGATCACCGGGGGGCACTTAGAAACGCGCACAGTGAGACGTGTTGCGCTGACAGAGTCGCTGTGTCAGAGTGAGACGCATGACGCAGCAGACACCGGCCCAGTTGAGGGCCTCAGCCGAAGCGGCTCTCAGGCCGTTGGGCGCCCGACGGATCAAGCTCCTGGCTCAGCTGGAGGCGGTCGATGCCGAGCTGCGGCCGGTGATCGCTCAGGCGGTCACGATGGAGGTCCCCTACCGGCGGATCACCGAGCTGACGGGAGTCGCCTCCAACACGGCTCGGAAGTGGGCGACCGAGGCGAACTGACTCCCGTCCGGCGGCCGGAAGTTCCGGCCCGGGCCTCGTGCGCGCGTGCGCATAATGCGCGCGAGGTTGTCAAGCCGCCGGAATTCCGGTCCGGAAGATCAGCACCAGACACAGACGAGCCGCCCCGGCTTCCTACGGCCGGGACGGCTCTGACACCGACGACGAGAGGCAAATTCTCGTGATCATCAGTGCTGTCCAGAACCCTAGTGCCGAGCCCGAGACGCTCGGACACCTGCTGTCCAATCTCGGCCCCCTGGGGGTCGTCGTCCTGATCGCGGTCGGGGCCTGCCTGCTCCTGGCAGTCATCGGCAAGACCGGTCGCAAGGCGGTCGGCAAGGCCACCGGCCGCGTGATCGTCAAGGCCTGCCGGGCGTTCGTCCGGTACGTGACGATCAGCCTGTGGGCCGCCCGGATGCGGATGCCGATCCGCCTCGCGATCCGCCTCCAGCCGGAGCGGTGGCGGTCGATGACCGAGGCCCGCAAGCTGACCGGGCTCAAGCGCGGCCGGGTCCGCCGCACGCCGATGGGCGTGGACGTCCGGGTCACCCTGGGCGGGTCGCTCACCCTGGAGTCGCTGACCGCCCGGATCAAGGACATCGAGACCGGGCTCGGCACCCGCCGGGGCGCGGTCCGGGTCGAGCCCGGTGCGACCGCGCACAAGGCGATCGTCCGGATCACGGTCCGCAACCCGCTGGCGAAGAACGTGCCGTGGCCGGTGCCGACCGGCCTGGTGAGCATCAAGCACCCGGCGCCGCTGTCGATGAACCCGTTCGGGGAGTGGACGGGCATCGACCTGCAACAGCGGATCCTGATCGTGGGCGCCTCGGGCTCGGGCAAGTCCTCGGCGCAGCGGGTGCTGGCCGCGCCCGTGATCCTCGCGGCCGATGCCGACCTGGAGGTCTGGGACCTCAAGCAGGGCACCGAGTCGCAGCACTACGAGGGCAAAGCCGACGTCCGGATCACCAACGCAGAGCAGGCCAAGGCCCGGCTGAAGTGGTTCATGGAGACCGAGCTGCCGCGCCGCGCGGCGGTGATGCGCGAGGCGCGCACGAGCACCTGGCCGACGTCGATGACGAACCGGGACCGGGTCGTCATGGTGGACGAAGGCGCCGCGCTGATCCGTGAGCTGGACGACGACGAACTGCTGATGTTCTTCACGTTCCTGGAGCAGGCCCGGGCGTTCGGGATCTACCTGTGGTGGGCCACTCAGTTCCCGAAGGCGACGAACCTGCCGAGCGAACTGCGGTCGCAGATGTCCGGGATCATCTCGCTGAAGATGCGCCGCCAGTCCGAGAGCCGGGTCGTCTTCGAGGACCTGACCAAGGAAGGCTGGATGCCTCACCGGCTCCCGGGGAAGGGCTGGCTCCTGCTCCTGGACGACGAGCACCAGGAGCCGGAGGAGTCCCGCGCCGCGTTCATCGACGAGAAGCAGTTCCGCAAGCTCCAGCCGTACATGGCCCCGGCCGCGCCTGCTCCGGCGGCCCCGGCCCCGGTGGTCCCGCCGATGCCGACGTACGCGCCGCGCCTGATCCCCGACCCGCGAACCGACGCGGCGATGGACGAGGCGGTGCAGCTCACGAAGGAAACCGCGGGCGATGCGCCGGCGGTTGCGGCTCCGGCGGCGCCCGCCGCTGCCGAGCTGGTCGAGCTGTCGGTGCCCGACGCGATCCGGGCCGCGCTGGCCGACGCACCCGGCTCCGGCATGTCCGCCGCCGAGCTGGTCGTGGCGACCGGTCGGGGCAAGAGCCAGGTCTACGCGGGGCTCCAGGAGCTGACCGACGACGGCGTCGCGGTCAAGGTCGGGCGCGGCCGGTACGTCCTGGCGACCGCTGCGGAGGTGTCGGCATGAGCACTCACCTCCCCGTCGACCAGGCCCGTGCCGGGCACATCCCGGCGGTCGCGTACGACCAGGCCGTGCAGCAGGCGGGCCCGGGCGGCCCGGCTCCGGTGATCGTGATCCAGGCTCCGGCCCCGCCGAAGCAGTACGCCCCGCTGATCCTGGCGGGCGTGGTCGGCGGCGGCCTGGTGGTCGCGATGCTCCTCGCGGTCGCGGTGGTCGCGGTCGCGGTCGGCATCGGCGCCATCTCTGCCGCGATCGGCTGGATCGTCATCCGCTCGCTCATGAACAGCCACGTGAAGGGCGCGAAGTGATGACCAAGGAACGGATCGAGCGGGTCTCCCTGATCGCGGCCGGGGTCGTGATCGTGGCGCTGACCGCCCTGGCGTTCTGGCTCTCCTACGCCCACCTCGCGGAAGTGGCGGGCGATCACGGGCTCGCCGTCTCCGGCGCCCGGCAGTGGGCGTGGCCCGCGACCCTGGACGCGTTCATCGTGGCGGGCGAGTTGCTGATGCTCCGGGCCGGTCTCCAGCGCCGGACCGACCACTGGGCGGTCGGCATCACGGCGGCCGGGTCCCTGGGCTCGATCGCGCTCAACGTGGCCGGGGTGACCGGGGCCCGGGACGCGGCGACCGTCCCCCTGCTCGACTACGTGGTCGCCGCCGTCCCCCCGACCGCCGCCCTGCTCGCGTTCGGCGTCCTGATGCGGCAGATCCACACCCTGGTCGAGAGCACCCCGGTGGCCGTGTTGGACACCGAACCGCCGGTGGTGGCCACCACGGTGGACACCGCCCCGGTCGAGGTGTCCCCTCCCCCGGCCCTCGACCCCGCCCCGGTCGAGGCATCGTCCCTGGTCATCTGCGGGGGACACCTGGAGATCCCGGCTGTCCCCCCGCGTCCCCGGCTCGGCACCGAGGCGGCCCGCGCGGCCATCGAGCAGGCCTGGCGGGACGGCCTGAGCATCCGTGAGGCGGCCCGGGTGTCCACCCGCGCCCCCTCGCAGGTCCAGCGGGTGTACGCAACCCTCGACGCCGACCGGGGCCCCGCCCCGATCCAGGGCCAGACCGAACTCGACGTCATCGCTGCCTGATCCGTCACGGGGCCGGAGGGGACACCCCCTCCGGCCCCCTTGCGCAACCTGAGCCATGCGTGTCAGACTGACACACGCAAGGCAAGGTGACTCACTCAGCGGGAGACGACATGACGACTCAGACTCACACCACGATGGCCGACCGGAACCTCGACGCCGGGCTCGCCCATACGGTCAGCGAGGTGACCCGGACGGACACCAAGGCCGGACTCATCCTCACGCTCGACGGGTTACTCGTCGCCGGGCTCGGCCTCATCGCCAAGGGCCTCCACGGCCTCGCCCTGGTCCTCGCCGTCGTCGGCGCGGCCGCCGTGGTCGTCGGCGTGGTCCTGGCCCTGATGGTCATCCGGCCCCGGGTCGCACCGCGTACGTCGACCGACCGGTCGAGCTTCGTCTACTGGGCCACCGCCGAGCAGGCGGACATCGAGGCAG
>NZ_JBEOXE010000133.1:0-7940 GCF_040296485.1 Streptomyces sp. NPDC002138
GGACAGCAGGGCAGTGGGATCATCACAGGTCACGGCCGCATCTTGTCACCCACCACGCGCCCCGCCTTCCCCCCGAAGGTCCATCCGCGCGGGAGGCGCGGGGTCCGGGGCGGAGCCCCGGAGTGGGGACGGTCAGACCCCGGCCGCCCGCACCGCGGACACCGCCTTGCGCGCCGCCACCAGCACCGGATCCCACACGGGAGAGAACGGCGGGGCGTACCCCAGGTCGAGCGAGACGACCTGCTCGACCGTCATACCGGCCGTCAAGGCCACCGCCGCGACGTCCACCCGCTTCGCGGCCCCCGCCCCGCCCACGATCTGGACGCCGAGCAGCCGCCCGGTCCGCTGCTCGGCCAGCATCTTGACCGTCATCTCCGCCGCCCCCGGGTAGTACCCGGCCGTGTTCGTCGAGACGATCGTCGAGGTCACGAACCGCAGCCCGACCTCCCGCGCGTCCCGCTCCCGCAGGCCCGTACGGGCGATCTCCAGGTCGCACACCTTGCTCACGGCCGTCCCCACCACCCCGGGGAAGGTCGCGTAGCCGCCGCCCACGCCCGAGCCGATGACCTGGCCGTGCTTGTTGGCGTGCGTGCCCAGCGGGATGTGCCGGGTGCGCCCCGACACGAGGTCGAGCACCTCCACGCAGTCCCCGCCGGACCAGATGTTCCCGTGCCCGCGGACCCGCATCGACAGGTCCGTCAGCAGCCCGCCCGACTCCCCGAGCGGCAGCCCGGCCGCCCGGGCCAGCGCGGTGCGCGGTTCCACGCCGATGCCGAGCACCACCACGTCCGCCGGGTACTCCTCGCCCGCCGCCGTGGCCACCGCCCGGGCGCGGCCCTCGTCATCGGTGAGGATCTTCGTCACCTCGGCCCCCGACACCGTGGTGATCCCCATCGCGTTCATCGCCCGGTGCACCAGGCCGCCCATGTCCGGGTCCAGGGTGGCCATCGGCTGCGCGCCCCGGTGCAGGACGGTCACCTCGTAGCCCCGCAGGACCAGGGCCTCCGCCATCTCCACGCCGATGTAGCCCGCGCCGACCACCACCGCGCGGCGCACGTCCGTACGCTCCAGGGTGTCCATCAGGCGCTGTCCGTCGTCCAGGGACTGGACGCCGTGCACCCCGTGCGCGCCGATGCCGGGGAGCGGCGGGCGGACCGGGCGGGCGCCGGTCGCCAGGACGAGGCGGTCGTAACCGGTCCAGGATTCGGACCCCGATTCCAGATCCCGGGCGCGGACCCGCTGCCCGGCCACGTCCAGCTCCAGCACCTCGGTCCGCGTGCGCAGGTCGATCCCGCGTGCCCGGTGCTCCTCCGGGGTCCGTGCGATCAGCTCGTCCCGCCCGGCGACCGCTCCGCCGATCCAGTACGGGATCCCGCACGCGGAGTACGACGTGAAGTGCGACCGCTCGAAGGCGATGATCTCCAGCTCCGCCGGGCCCTTGAGCCGCCGCGCCTGGGAGGCGGCGGACATGCCCGCCGCGTCGCCGCCGACCACCACCAGTCGTTCCGTCGCAGCCATCGTCCCTACCGTCCCTCCGCCGTCGTGCAGGTCGGGAACACGCTACGGCCGAAGGCCCGTTCGGTCCGCCCCGGCCACCGCATCAGGTCAGGGTCGGGCGCCGGTGATCGGTCTGAGACGATGTGTCCATGCAGGAAGCGGACATGAGTGCGGACGGGCGTACGGGCGCCCCGGGCGACCGGCGCGGCCCCGGCCGGGCCGGCCACGCGGTGGTCATCGGCGGCGGCATCGCCGGACTCGCGGCGGCCCACCGGCTGCTCGCCGGCGGCGCGCGGGTGACCGTGCTGGAGGCCGGCGCGCGGCTCGGCGGCAAGCTGTACGCCGGGGAGATCGCCGGGCTTCCCGTCGACCTCGGCGCCGAATCCGTGCTCGCCCGCCGCCCCGAAGCCGTCGAGCTGGCCCGCGCCGTCGGCCTCGGCGACGCCCTCCAGGCCCCCGCCACCGCCACCGCCGCCCTGTGGACCCGCGGCGCCCTGCGCCCGATGCCGCGCGGCCACGTCATGGGCGTGCCCGGGGACCTCGCCCTGCTGGCCGCCTCCGGCGTCCTCTCCGCCGAGGGCCTCGCCCGGATCTCCGCCGACGCGGAGCTCCCGCCCACCGAGACCGGCGAGGACGTGGCCGTCGGCGCGTACGTCGCCGCCCGGCTGGGCCGCGAGGTCGTCGACCGGCTCGTGGAACCGCTGCTCGGCGGGGTCTACGCCGGTGACGCCTACCGGATCTCGATGCGCGCCGCCGTACCCCAGCTCTTCGAGGCCGCCCGCACCCACCGCAGCCTCGGCGACGGCGTACGCGAGATCCAGCGCCGGGCCGCCGAACGCCCGCAGGACGCCGGGCCCGTCTTCGCGGGCATCGAGGGCGGCATCGGCCGCCTCCCGCTCGCCGTCGCCGACGCCTGCCGGGCCGCCGGAGCCCGGATCCTGACCGGGGCGCCCGTGGGCGAACTGCTGCGCACGGAGACGGGCTGGCGCGTGGTGACCGGCGGCTCCGGCTCCGCCCCGGCCGAGGTCATCGAGGCCGACGCCGTGGTCCTGGCCACCCCTGCGGGCCCCTCGGCCGCCCTGCTGGAGCGCCTCGCGCCCGCGGCCGCGACCGAGCTGCGCGGGGTCGACTACGCCTCGATGGCGCTGGTCACCCTGGCGTTCCGGCGCTCCGAGCTGCCGCCGACGCTGACCGGCAGCGGCTTCCTCGTCCCCCCGGTGGACGGCCGCACCATCAAGGCCTCCACCTTCTCCAGCAACAAGTGGGCCTGGTCGGGCGCCGACCCGGACCTGTTCCTGCTGCGCACCTCCGTCGGCCGCCACGGCGACGAGGCGGTCCTGGAGCGGGAGGACGCCGAGCTGGTCGGCGTATCGCTCGCGGACCTCGGCGAGGCCGTGGGGCTGGCCGCCCGCCCGGTGGCCTCCGCGGTCACCCGCTGGGACGGCGGGCTGCCGCAGTACCCGGTCGGGCACCTGGACCGGATCGCCCGGATCCGGACGGCCGTCGCGGCCCTGCCCGGTCTCGCGGTGTGCGGCGCGCTGTACGACGGCGTGGGCATCCCGGCGTGCGTCGCGAGCGCGCACCGGGCCGCCGACGCGGTGGCCGGGGCACTGGCCGCGGGGCGCTCGGGCGCGGTCGCGGCGGGCTCCGCGAGCGCGTTCGGCACCCCAGGCACAGAGCACTGATCAGGACACGGGACAATAGGCACATGACTGCACCAGAGAAGATTCCCAACGCGGGGAAGAAGGCCAAGGACCTCAACGAGGTCATTCGCTACACCCTGTGGTCCGTCTTCAAGCTGAAGGACGTCCTCCCGGAGGACCGCGCCGGTTACGCCGACGAGGTCCAGGAGCTGTTCGACCAGCTCGCGGCGAAGGACATCACCGTCCGCGGCAGTTACGACGTCTCCGGCCTGCGCGCCGACGCGGACATCATGATCTGGTGGCACGCCGAGACCTCGGACGAGCTGCAGACCGCCTACAACCTGTTCCGCCGGACCAAGCTGGGCCGCGCGCTGGAGCCGGTGTGGTCGAACATGGCGCTGCACCGTCCCGCCGAGTTCAACAAGTCGCACATCCCGGCCTTCCTGGCCGACGAGAACCCGCGCGACTACGTCAGCGTGTACCCCTTCGTACGCAGCTACGACTGGTACCTGCTGCCCGACGAGGACCGTCGCCGCATGCTCAAGGACCACGGCATGATGGCCCGCGGCTACCCCGACGTGCGCGCCAACACCGTCGCCTCCTTCTCGCTCGGCGACTACGAGTGGCTGCTGGCCTTCGAGGCCGACGAGCTGTACCGCATCGTCGACCTCATGCGTCACCTGCGCGCCTCCGAAGCCCGCATGCACGTCCGTGAAGAGGTGCCCTTCTACACCGGACGCCGCAAGTCCGTCGCCGATCTGGTGGCCGGGCTCGCCTGATACCTCCCCTGGGGGGAAGGACCGGAAGGCCGCGTGTTCAGACCGACGCGGCCTCCGGGGATCGGGAGGCCCTGCCCCCGAATCGACGCAGCCGGAGATCCCGCCCGGAAGTTCAGACGACTGGCGGCAGCGGCACCCTGCGGGTGCCCGCTGCCCGGTCGTCCAGCGACACCGGTGCGGGCTCCGGATGCGGCGCACACGTGACACGCCACCCCGCTGTGTCACCTGTCAGCAGATACCGTTCCACATGACGGTCCACGCAGTCGTTGCGTCCGCCGACCACTCCGTGGGTACCGGCCCCCCTCTCCGTGACCAGCGCCGCCTCGGGGCCGAGCCGCCGCTGGAGTTCCAGGGCCCCCGGATAGGGGGTCGCCCCGTCCCGCTCCGCGGCCACCACGAGCGTCCGGGGCAGCGCCGCGGCTCCCGCGCCCACCGCCACGGGCCGCTGCCGCCGGGCCGCGGCCGGCCAGGAGGCGCACGGCAGGTTCAGGAAGGCGTTGGCCCAGGTCTCGAAGGGGGCGGTCCGGGCCAGTTCGGTGTTGTCGCGGTCCCAGGTCGCCCAGTCCGCGGGCCAGTCCGCGTCGTTGCACAGCACCGCCGTGTAGACCGCCCGCGCGTTCTCGTTCTCCGCGGCCGCCGCCGGGTCCGGCCCGGCCTGCTCCGTCAACGGCCCGGGATCCCCGCGCAGGTAGGCGCTGAGCGCGGCCGCCCGCCGCGGCCAGACCTCGTCGTAGTACGCCGCCTTCAGGTACGCCGCCTGCAGCTCACCGGTGCCGACCACGCCTCCCGCGGGCTCGCGGGCCACCCCCGCCCGGACCTTCTCGTAGCTCGCGCGGACCGCCTCGGCCGTGCGGCCCAGCCGGTAGACGTCGTGGTGGCGGGCCACCCAGGCGCGGAAGTCGGCCCAGCGCCGCTCGAACGCGGGTGACTGGTCGAGGTTGTCGCGGTACCAGATCCGCCGCGGGTCCGGATCGACCGCCGAGTCGAAGACCAAGCGCCGGACCCGGCGCGGGTACAGGGTCGCGTAGACCGCGCCGAGGTAGGTCCCGTACGAGGCGCCCAGGAAGTTCAGCCGCTCGTCGCCCAGCGCGGCGCGCAGCACGTACAGGTCCCGGACGTTGTCCAGGGTCGTGTAGTGCTCCAGCGCCGCACCCGCCCGGCGCGCGCAGCCGCGCGCGTACTCCTCGGCGGCCGCGCGCCGCTGCTTCTTGTACGCCGCCGAGGGCCGCTCCGGGACCTGGGTGGGCCCCTCGGGCCGCGCGCCCGGAGCCCGGCAGGAGAGGGGCGCCGAGCGGCCCACCCCGCGCGGGGCGTAGCCGACCAGGTCGTAGGCGGCGGCGACGCGACTCCATTCCGGCAGGTCCGCGACGAGCGGGAAGTACATGCCGGAGGCGCCGGGGCCGCCCGGGTTGTGGACGAGGGAGCCCTGGCGGGCGGCCCGGTCGCCGGTGGCGGTGATCCGGCTGACGGCCAGCGAGATCTGCGGTCCGTCGGGGCGGGCGTAGTCGAGCGGTACGCGCAGCAGGGCGCAGCGCACCGGGTCCGCCAGCCCCTCGCTCGCGGGGCAGGCGCCGAAGTCCAGGCGGCGCGCGGCGGCCCGGCGGGCGACGGTCTCGGCCCCCAGGCGCCGGGCGCGCTCGGCGGGGGTCTCGGCGGCGGCGCCCCCGGGAGCGCCGGCCGTGGTCCCGGCCGCGCGGGCCGCCGCCGCCGTGCCCGGGCCGGTGGCGGCGCGGGCCGGGGCCGCCGGGGCGCACAGGGCGAGGGAGAGGACCGCGGCGGTGGCGCCGTAGCGGGTGAGCGTCGTCCGCATGGCGGCCCCTGTCGTCTCATCGGATCAGCCGATGGGACGACAGGGCGGGCCCGTTGTACAGGATCGCCGCCGGGTGTCGCGCTCAGTACCTCCGTTGCCGCGCGGGCGCCGCCCGATTGCCGCAGGACAGCGCGGCCCGCAGGCCGGGGTCCCGGACGGCGCGGACCCCGCGCACGGCGACGGCGGCGAGCGGCTCGCGGCGCCCGCGCTCGCGGTCCAGCGCCGTCAGCAGCCGCTGCCCGGCGGGGGAGGCCCACGCGGAGTACGGGTGGGACTCGAAGCGGGCGATGGCCAGGCAGCCCAGCGTGAGGATCAGCGGCAGGGCGAACCAGCACATGATCAGGGCGGCGGGCGTGCCGCCGGTGGGTACGGCGAGGGCGGCCGCGGCCATCGCGAGGATCAGGGCGGTGGCCCCCCGGACCGCCGCGACCCCGGCGACGATCCCGGCCGGGCCGTCCTCGGGCGCGGCGAGGCCCGCCGCGCCGAGCCGGTCGGCGAGCGCCCGTACGGCCTCGTGCGCGGCCGCGGCGGAGCGGACGGACTCCACCGGGCACTGGCCGTCGGGCCCGAACGCCCCCAGCACGGACCACTCCAGCGGATCGCGGCCCACCGGGTCGACGACGGTCGCCCACCCGGTGTGCGCCAGCAGCAGCCGCCGCTGGCGCTCCATGGAGAGCAGCGTCAGCTCGGCGACCCGCCGGGGGCCGCCCGCCAGGTAGGCGGCCTCGTACAGGTCCAGCGCGTCGTGGTGGTGCGCGGTGGCGCCGCCGGGGGCGGGCTCCGCGCCGTCGGCCGCGGCGCACAGGAGGCGGGCGCAGGACAGCAGCGCCCCGGCCCAGGCCGTCAGCAGGAACAGGACCCAGAACATGGCCCGATGTCTACAAGATGTCGAAGCCGTCGGCCGGGGATGGTGCCGAGGCGTGAACACCTCGTGATGCGCTCGTGATGAAGGGTCAGGAACTGCTGGAGCAGCTGGAACCGGACGAACTGCTGCAACTCGAACCGCTCGAGCAGCTGGAGGAACTCCCGCAACTGCTCCCGGACGAACCGCAGCTGGACGCAGCGGAGCCGCAACTCGACCCCGTGGAACCGCAGGAGGAACCCGATCCGCCGCTCGTACCGGACGATCCGCAGCTCGCCCCCGAAGCGGCGCAGCTCGAACCGGAGCTTCCGCCGCAGCCGCTCGCTCCGCCGCCGTCGCTCCCGGCACACCACACGACGGGCAGGATGTCGGGGGAGGACCCGCCGGACCCGTGGGAGCCGTGCGCACTCCGGGAGCCGTGGGGCGCGGCCGCGGCGCGGGCGGCGCCCAGCCGGGCGGCGGGCAGCAACTGCGCCCGCAGGTACGGGTCCCGGACCCCCGCCAGCCCGAACAGCGCGGCCTGGACCGGCGCGCTCCGGTCGCGCGCGTACAGGGCGCGGATCTGGATCAGCGCCCGGCGCCCGGCCGTGGTGATCCGGCCCAGGGCCCGGGAGGCGCCCACCCCGCCGGCCACAGCGCCGCCCAGCAGCACCGGGAACACCTCGACGACGAAGGGCAGCTGGAAGCCGTGGTACCCGGGGCCCGCGAACTGCAGGACGGTCAGCGCGATCGCCGCCGGGAAGCCCAGCACGCAGACGACGGCCTGGATCTTCCCCCAGCGCCGCCACACCCGGCCGGTGCCGGGCAGCGCGATCAGTCCGCGGTCGGCGAGCGCGTCCCCGACCTCCTGGACGGCCGGGTCCCGCATCGCCGCCGACCGCAGGACGTGCAGGGCCCCCGAGGGCGCCGTGGAGTGCGCCTGGAGCACGGCCCGTTCGGCGGGATCGTGGGCCCGGACCCCGGGCAGCGCGTGGACGATGCCGGGACCGCCGACGACGAGCCGGCCGTCGCAGAGCAGCGAGACCAGCGCGGCGTCGACGACCCGGCCCGGGCCGCCGGAGAGGAAGGCGGCCTCGGAGAGGTCGTGCAGCCGGGGCACGGGACCGGGCGGGCGGGTGCGGAACCGCCTGATCCCGAGGTGCAGCGCGAAGGAGGAGACGAGGACGGTCACCCACACGAGGACCGCGAGCCCGATCATCTCGCGCCCCCGGTCGGCGCGGCGGCGGACGCGGAGCGGTCGGCGTGCGGGGCGTGACCGGCGTGCGGGGTGTGACCGGCGTGCGGGGTGTGCGCGGTGTGCGCCGTCCGCGCCGGGTGTCCCGCGCCGGGCGCGGCGGGGCGCGGCGGCC
>NZ_JBEOXE010000134.1:0-7444 GCF_040296485.1 Streptomyces sp. NPDC002138
GCGGGGCGAGGTCCGCTTCAAGGACAACGCGAACTCCTACGCCCAGGGCGCCGGGCAGGCCGTGGACACCACCAAGAGCTTCAGCGTCTCGGCGCCGGGCCCCCGCGCTCGGCCCACGTCACGCCCAACGTCCGCTCCCCCTGGCCGGGTTGACCCTCGGCGTCCGCGGGGAGGTGTCCCGGCCCCTCGTGTTCGGAGCCCGTCGCGGAGGGCTGGGCGACCGTCACCGCGAGGGCGCTGCCGTCCCGGGTCCAGCACCCGAGGTGCGCCGAGCTTCCCGGCTCGGCGCCCGCGAGCACCTGGCGCCCGGTTCCGTCCGGGTGCACCACCAGGACCCGGGTGTGCTCGCCGCCGCCGGGAGCCGAGGTGTAGGCGATCCAGCGCCCATCGGGGGACCAGGAGACCTCGGTGACCGGTTCGGGGTCGGCGTCCAGCACGTGGGCCTCGTCCCCCCGGGCGGGCCCGCTCCACAGCTGCGGGACCCCGGAGCGGTCGCAGATGAACGCGACGTGCTGCCCCGTGGGGTCGGCCGAGGGGTACCAGCACCCGTGGGCGGTGAGCAGGGTCGGCGGGTCGGCGCTGCGGTGGTCGGGCAGCCGGACCGGCAGGGGGGCGGCATCGGGTGCGTACTCCGGGAGGGGGGCCCGGTCCAGGGGCTGCGCGTGCTCAAGGGGTTGCACGTGTTCCGGGGGGTGTACGTGTTCCGGGGGGTGTACGTGTTCCGGGGGTTCCATGGGCTCCAGGGGCATGGGTGGCTCTCCCAGACCTTCCGCTTCCGCGTTCACTTCCGCTCTGCCGGTGTCGACCGCTCAGGTCAGTTGATGCCGTGCGCTTGCAGCCAGATCTCCAACGACGCCACCTGCCACAGGGTGTTGGCCCCGCGTTTCGTACGGTGGCTGTTGGGTGCCGCCAGCAGCTCGTGTACCAGGTGCCGGTCGAAGATCCCGCGTCGGCGTGCTTCGGGGGCCGTGAGGGCGTCGCGGACGCGCGCCAGCACCGGCTCGGCCATGTTCCGGACCGCGGGCACCGGGAAGTACCCCTTCGGCCGGTCGACGACCTCCCGGGGCAGGACCGTGCGTCCGATGTCCTTGAGCACGGCCTTGCCGTCCTGGGCCAGCTTCAGCTCCGGCGGGCAGGCCGCGGCCAGTTCGACGAGTTCGTGGTCGAGGAACGGCACCCTCGCCTCCAGTCCCCAGGCCATCGTCATGTTGTCCACCCGCTTGACCGGGTCGTCGGGCATGAGCGCGTGGACGTCCATGCGCAGGGCCGCGTCGAGAGCGGTCTGCGCGCCGGGGGTGGCCATGTGGGTGCGGACGAAGGCCGTCGAGACGTCGTGGCCCGCGCGGTAGTCCGGGTGCAGCATGGCGGTGAGTCCTGCGTGCCGCCGGTCGAAGTACGTGTCCGCGTACGCCTCGTCCGCCTGCGTCCGGGGGGCGGCGGCGATCCGCGGGTACCAGTGGTAGCCGGCGAAGACCTCGTCCGCGCCCTGGCCGCAGAGCACGACCTTGACCTCCTTGGAGACC
The DNA here is from genome assembly GCF_040296485.1 of Streptomyces sp. NPDC002138. NCBI lineage: Bacteria > Bacillati > Actinomycetota > Actinomycetes > Kitasatosporales > Streptomycetaceae > Streptomyces > Streptomyces sp. NPDC002138. The sequence goes on from NZ_JBEOXE010000134.1 coordinate 1,524, forward strand.
TGTTCCGACAGCAGGTGGAACGCGACGGCGTCGTGGCTGATCATCGGCTCGCTCATCGCGCCGATCGCGGCCTCCAGCGCGGCCGGGAGCCGGTCGGAGGGGATCATGAACTGGTGGTGGTCGGTCGCGAAGCGGCGGGCGACCAGGTCCGAGTAGTGGAACTCGTCCCCGTCCTCGCCGTTCTCCGACTCGAAGCCCATGGCGAAGGTCGGCAGGTCCTCCTGGCCCTGTTCGGCCAGCAGCGCCACGATCAGGCTGGAGTCCAGGCCGCCGGACAGGAGCACGCCCACGGGGACGTCCGCGACCGTGCGCCGCCGCACCGCCGTGCGCAGCGCGTCGTGCACCGCTTCCTGCCACAGGTGCGGGTCCCGGCCCAGCTCGGAGTGCCGGGCGTACGACGGCTGCCAGTAGCAGTGGTCGCGGTGGGTACCGTCCCGCTCGACGACGCGGACGGTGGCCGGCGGGATCTTCCGTACGCCGGCCAGTACGGTGCGGGGCGCCGGGACCGTACCGTGCCAGCTCAGGTATTGGTGGAGCGCCTCGCGGTCGAGGGTCGTGTCGATGCCGCCGCCCGCCAGCAGGGCGGGCAGGGAGGAGGCGAAGCGGAGCCGGTCGCTGTCCTGGGTGACGTACAGGGGCTTGATGCCGAGGCGGTCGCGGCCCAGGACGACGCGGCCCGTGTGGTGCTCGGTCAGGGCGAAGGCGAACATGCCGACGAGGAATTCGACGCACTCCCGGCCCCACTCGGCGTAGGCCTTGACGATGACCTCGGTGTCGGAGCCGGAGAAGAAGTGGTGCCCGCGGGCTTCCAGCCGTTCCCGCAGCTCACGGTGGTTATAGATGCAACCGTTGAAGACCGCCGTGAGACCCAGCCGGGTGTCGGTCATGGGCTGGGCGCCGCGCTCGGACAGGTCGATGATCTTCAGGCGCCGGTGGCCCAGGGCCACCGCGCCCTGCGACCACGCGCCCCGGCCGTCGGGGCCCCTCGGCTCCATCGCGTCGGTCATGCGCTCGACGGCGGCGAGATCGGGGCGCCCGCCGTCGAACCGCACCTCTCCGCTCAAGCCGCACACGGGGCACCTGCCACGCGCGCGGCTTCTCGGGAGCGTCGGCGCCCCGCGACCTCACTCTCCGCGGATGACCATGTCACGTACATCATTAAGACACTCCTGAACCGGTTCGGCCAGCGCAGGAGCGGCCGGCTCGAACAGGCGATCGACGTACTACGCGCCTGCCCGCCGGAGCGCTTCTCAATCGGACACTCCCCCGCGCCGGACCCGCCTCGACCGCCTGGTGACCGGCGACCGGCACGCGCACCGCCACGCCTGACCACGGCACCGCGCGGGCGGCCCGGGCCCGCTCCGGGGCCGGATGCGAGGATGTCCGGATGGACATCCTCAGCAGGAACAACGTGACCGTGACCGGCCCGGCCGACGGGCCGGTGGTCGTGCTGGCGCACGGGTTCGGCTGTGACCAGAACATGTGGCGGCTGGTGGTGCCGGCGTTGGCCGAGCGGTACCGGGTGGTGCTGCTCGACTACGTCGGCTGCGGCGGCTCGGAGCTTTCGGCCTGGAGCGAGGAGCGGTACTCCTCGCTCCAGGGGTACGCCCAGGACGTCGTCGAGGTCTGCGAAGCGCTGGATCTGGAGGGGGCGGCCTTCGTCGGGCACTCGGTCAGCGCCATGGTGGGGGTACTGGCCGCGCACACGGCGCCGGGGCGGATCGGGGCGCTGGTGATGGTGGCCCCGTCGCCCCGCTACATCGACGACGAGGGGTACCGGGGCGGCTTCGCGGCGGATGACATCGACGAGCTGCTCGGCTCGCTGGAGTCGAACTACCTGGGCTGGTCCTCCGCCATGGCTCCCGTCATCATGGGCAACCCGGAACGCCCCGAGCTGGGGCAGGAGCTGACCAACAGCTTCTGCGCCACCGACCCCGACATCGCCGCGGTCTTCGCCCGCACCACGTTCCTGTCCGACAGCCGCGAGGACCTGAAGAGCGTGCGGGTGCCGACCCTGGTACTGGAATGCGCCCAGGACGTGATCGCGCCCCGCGAGGTCGGCGCGTACGTGCACGCCGCGATCCCGTCCTCCCGCCTGGTCACCCTCGAGGCCACCGGGCACTGCCCCCAGCTGAGCGCGCCGGAGGCCACCGGCAGAGCGATCTCCGGCTTCCTGGCGGCCCAGCAGTGACATGCCGCGCGGCCGGGGAGCCGGAGCCGGACCCCGTGGAGGCCGAGGACCCGGCGGGTACCTTCGCCGCGTTCACCGCGCTGCTGGAGGACAGCGCCGAGGAGCTGTACGAGGCGGCGCCCTGCGGCTATCTGTCGACGCTGATGGACGGCACCATCGCCAAGATCAACACGACCCTGCTCGACTGGCTCGGCCTGGAGCGCGACGCGGTGGTGGGCAGGCTCCGCTTCCCCGATCTCCTCACCGTCGGCGGGAAGCTGTACCACGAGACGCATTTCGCGCCGCTGCTGCGCCTGCAGGGCGAACTGCGCGGCATCGCCCTGGAGATGAAGGGCGCCGAGGGGCGGCGCATGCCCGTACTGGTCTCCTCCGTGGTGAAGTACACGAGCGAGGGCGAGCCGCTGCTGATCCGCACCACCGCCTTCGACGCCTCGGACCGGCGCGCCTACGAACAGGAACTGCTGCGCCGCCGTCAGGAGGCCGAGCAGGCACGGGCCGAGGCACAGGCGGCGCAGGCGGAAGCGGAGCGGGCCCGCCGCCAGGCGGAGGCCGACCGGGAGCGGCTGGCCGACGCGCTCGCCGTGCTGCAGCAGTCCCTCGTACCGTCCTCGCTGCCCGAGGTACCGGGGCTGGAGGCGGCCGTCCACTACCACACGGCCGCTCCCGACCGGCTGGGCGGCGACTTCTACGACCTGTTCCCCGTGGGCGGGGGCAGATGGGCGTTCTTCCTGGGCGACGTGTGCGGCAAGGGCCCCCAGGCGGCGTCCCTCACCTCGCTCACCCGGTACACCCTGCGCGCGGCGGCCCTGCACACGCCCGAGCCGGCCGAGGCGCTGGCCACGCTGAACTCCGTCCTGCACGAGCGGTACGCGGCCGGCGGCGACCCCCGCTACTGCACCGTCATCTTCGGCGTGGCCGAGCCCGATGCCGACAGCGGCCGGACCAGGGTGCGCCTCGCTTCCGGCGGTCACCCCCCGGCGCTGATCGTGCGGGCGGACGGCCGGACCGACTTCCTGCAGACCCCCGGAGGGCTGCTCGTCGGTGTCCTGCCCACCGCCCCCTTCACGACCGCGCGGACCACCCTCGAGGCGGGTGACACGCTCCTGCTCTACACCGACGGCCTCACCGAGGCCCGTACCGGCTCCACCCGCGAGAGCCTCTTCGGTGACGAGGCCCTGCACGCCTTCGCCACCGGCCACGCCCCGGCCACGCCTCAGGGCCTGGTCAGCGCGCTGACCGGGCTGCTGGACAGCTTCGGCGACGGCCTGGACGACGACACCGCCCTGCTGGCGCTCGGTGTCCCCGCCGCCGGGACCGGCCCCGCGACGCAGGCGCCACGATGAGCCCCCTGCACCTCACCCACCACGCCACCGCCACGGGCCCCGTCCTGCGCGTGGCGGGCGAGCTCGACTACGCGCAGGCCGCCGCCCTGCGCGAGTACGTCGAACGCCTCGCCCTCGGCCCCGGACAGAGCCTGGTCATCGACCTGTCCGAGCTGGAGTTCTGCGACTCCACGGGCATCAGCACGCTCCTCGCCGCCCGCCATCGCGCCCGGTCCGTGGGCGCGGACGTGACCCTCGTGGCCGTGCCCGCCAACACCTTGCGCATCCTCACCGTCGTCGGCCTGGACCGGGTCTTCACCATCCGCCCCGGCGGCGGGACCGCGTAAACCCTGCCCGGCCGCCCCTCACCGATCCGCCGGAGCCGGGAGCCAGCGCAGGGCCTCGGCCTGGAAGGGGACCTCGCAGTCGAGCTGGGAGAGCACCGCGATGGCGCTGCCCACGACCCGGTTGACCAGGACGTATTCGGGCGGCAGGTTGATGCTGCGCAGCAGGCTCCGGCGGTGCGCGAGGGCCGCCTGCGTCACCTCGCCGCGCAGCCACTGACGGGTGAAGCGGTGGCTCGGCGCCATGGAGGGCCCGGCGAGCGGCCGCAGGAAGGACCGCAGGGTCTCGGTGTCCAGGGGCGCGCCCGGGCGTACGAAGCCCTCGTCCGCGAGGAGCCCGCGCGCGCCTTCCCAGTCCTCGGCCATGGCGAGCCGCACCAGCGCGCCGAGGGCGGGCGGGAAGCCGTCCGGGAGCCGTTTGACCGCGCCGAAGTCGAGGACCCCGAGGCGACCGTCCGGGAGGATGCGGAAGTTCCCGGGGTGCGCGTCGGCGTGCAGATGCCCCGCGCGTTCCGGTCCGGAGAGGAGGAACCGGGTGTAGGCGAGCCCCGCCGCGTCCCGTTCCTCCTGGCTGCCGTCCCGGATCACGGCGGAGAGCGGGGTGCCCTCCAGCCATTCGGTGACCAGGACCCGCTCGGTGAAGGCCACCACCTCGGGGACGGCCACCTCGCGGCCGGTCCGGTAGGCGTCCGCGAAGGCCTGCTGGGCGGCCGCCTCCAGCCGGTAGTCGAGCTCCTCCCCCACGCGTTCGCGCAGCTCGTCGAGCATCGGCTGGGCGTCGAGCCCGGGGGCGACGGTGGAGAAGAGTGTGACGGCCCGGCCGAGGCGGTCGTAGTCCCCCAGCAGCGCCTGCCCCGCGCCCGGGTACTGGATCTTCACGGCGACCGGGCGCCCGTCGGCCCACAGGGCCCGGTGCACCTGGCCGATCGAGGCGGCGGCCGCGGGCTCGTCCTCGAAGGATTCGAAGCGCTCGCGCCAGTCCTCGCCCAGCTCGGCGGCGAGGACCGTGTGGACCGTGGCGGCGGACAGGGCGGGAGCGGAGTCCTGGAGCAGGGTCAGGGCGGCCCGGTAGGGGCCGAGGGCCTCGGTCGGAAGGGCCGCCTCGAACACGGAGAGCATCTGGCCGAACTTCATGGCCCCGCCCTTGAGTTCGCCGAGCACCCGGAAGAGGTGGTCGCCGGTGCGGCGCTGCACCTCCGCGGCCAGGGCTTCGGCGGAGTGGCCCGCCAGCCGCTTGCCGAGCCCGAGCGCCGTACGGCCCGCGAAGCCCAGGGGCAGCGCGGCCAGCCGGGCGCCGCGGGCGAGGGCGGTGAGCGGGATGTCCCGGGCGGAGGTGCGCGGTGCGCGGCTCATCGGGTGGTCCCCGTCCCCGCCAGGCTGCGGCGCGCCGGGCGGGCCCCGGTGTGCGCGAGCGCGGTCACGGCGTTGGCGATCAGCGCCAGGCCCGCGCCGCCCCCCAGCGTCATGATCGACTCGGGGTGGAACTGCACGGCGGCCAGCGGCAGTTCGCGGTGTTCGATGCCCATGGCGATGCCGTCCTCAGTCAGCGCGGTGACGCGCAGCTGCGGCGGGAGCGCCGTCGCCCGCGCGTACAGGGAGTGGTAGCGGCCCACCGTCAGCGTCGGCGGCAGCCCGGCGAACAGGCTGCCGCCGTCACCGGCCACTTCGATGACGGACGGTTTGCCGTGCACGGGGCGCTCCAGCGTCTCCAGGACCCCGCCGAAGTGCTCGACGATGCCCTGGAGGCCGAGGCAGACGCCGAAGACCGGCACCTCCCGCTCCAGCGCCGCGTCCAGCAGGGTGCCCATCGCGAAGTCGGCCGGGCGGCCCGGCCCCGGGGAGAGCACGAGCAGGTCGGGGCGGACCTCGTCGAGGAGCTCCGGCGGGAATCCGGCCCGGTAGGTGACGACCTCGGCGCCGGTCTGGCGCAGGTAGTCGGCGAGGGTGTGGACGAAGGAGTCCTGGTGGTCGACGAGCAGCACCCGGCGGGGCCCTCGGTCAGCAGGTACTGCGCGGCCGCGTAGGTCGCCATGACCCAGAAGGCGGGCCGGGGCAGCTGCGGCC
>NZ_JBEOXE010000135.1:0-6892 GCF_040296485.1 Streptomyces sp. NPDC002138
CCGAAAAATCAAACGCATACGAGTGGAACCAGCTCCACACATCCCCCGCACCGAACCCGAACAGAGAACGCGTCTGAGCAAACAACCCCGCCACGTCCCACGTTGTCCCAGACGTCCCTGCCCCCCGCCCCCGCCGTGCAGTTGCGCGGCATCGCCCCCGCGGACGAGCCCACCGAGGGCCGCCGGCTGCTCGCCGGGCTGGCCGACGGCAGCGTGCCGAACCCGGCCGCCGCCGGGACCCTCTCCCTGCCGCCCGCCACGTCCTGGTCGCCCGGCCGGATCCGCTGCGAGACCCGCTTCGACGCGTCCCTCACGCTGACCCCCGGAGTCGTCTTCGGCGGCTGGATCGCCTGCCTCGTCGACCACTTCGCGGGCCTGGTGATGCTCTCCGCCCTCCCCGACGGCAGCCGCTTCCTGACCGCCGGGCTCGGCGTCACCTACCACGCCCCGCTGTACCCCGGCCCGGTCACCGTGGACACGGAACTCACCACCTGCACACCCCGGCTGGCCGTCGCCCGGGTCACCTTCCACCAGGGCGGCCGCCTGGTCAGTACGGGCACGGTCGAGCAGATCATCCACCGCGCCGGAGGCACCGATGCGTGAAAGCGGCCTGGAGGCCGAGCACCTCGAATTCCGTTCCATGGTACGGGACTTCACCGAGAAGGAGATCGCCCCGCACCACGCGGCGTGGGAGCGGGAAGGTCTCGTGGACCGCGAGATCTGGCGCAAGGCCGGCCGGCTCGGCCTGCTCGGCATCGACGTACCCGAGGAGTACGGCGGCGGGGGAGTGCGCGACTTCCGCTACCAGGTCATCATCAGCGAGGAGTTGATGCGGGTCGGCGCCACCGGCATCGGCTTCGCCCTGCACAACGACGTCGTCGCCCCCTACCTGCTGGAGCTGGCGGACGAGGAGCAGCGGCGGCGCTGGCTGCCCGGATTCTGCTCGGGCGACCTCATCACCGCCCTCGCCATGACGGAGCCCGAGGCGGGCAGCGACCTCCAGGCCATCCGCACCAGCGCCCGGCTCGACGGGGACGCGTACGTCCTCAACGGTTCGAAGACCTTCATCACCAACGGCATCCACGCCGACCTCGTGCTCGTCGTGGCCCGGACCCGGCCGGGCACCGGAGCCCGCGGCCTGAGCCTGCTCGTGGTCGAGCGCGGCATGCCCGGCTTCTCCCGGGGCAACAAGCTCGACAAGATCGGCATGCGCGCCCAGGACACCGCCGAGCTCTTCTTCGACGACGTCCGGGTACCCGCCGCCAACGTACTGGGCACGCCCGGCCGGGCCTTCCTGCACCTCGCCAACAACCTGCCCCGCGAGCGCCTCGGCATCGCCGCCTACGCCGTGGCCGCCGCGGAGACCGCGCTCGAACAGACCCTGGAGCACTGCAAGGCGCGTACCGCCTTCGGGCAGGCCATCGGCTCCTTCCAGCACATCAGGTTCGAACTCGCCGAAATGGCGACCGAGTTGGACGTCACCCGGACGTATGTCGACCGGGCCGTCGCGGAACTCGACGCGGGCCGGCTCACCGCCGTGGACGCGGCGAAGGCCAAGTGGTGGGCGACCGACGTGCAGCGCCGGGTCCTGGACCGCTGCCTGCAACTGCACGGCGGTTACGGCTTCATGCGCGAGACCCCGGTGGCCCGGGCGTTCGTCGACAACCGGGTGCACCCCATCTACGGCGGCACCAACGAAATCATGAAAGAGATCATCGGCCGCGATCTCGGCGTCTAGTGCCGCCCGACCCCCGCCCGCGATGATCCCGAAGACGGAGACACCCGTGACCGACGCACCACTCGACGTCTGCATCATCGGCGCCGGCCCCCGAGGCCTGTCGGTGCTGGAGCGCCTGTGCGCCAACGCCACCCGCCACACCCGCGCCGCCGCCCTCACCGTGCACATGGTGGACCCGTACCGCCCCGGAGCCGGCGGCGTCTGGCGCACCGGTCAGTCCGGCCACCTCCTGATGAACACCATCGCCTCCCAGGTCACCGTGTTCACCGACGCCAGCGTGGAGATGGACGGCGTACTCGCCCCCGGCCCCAGCCTCTACGAATGGGCCAACTACCTCACCCTCATGGGCCCGTTCGAGAGCTACGACCCCGCGGTGCTGGAAGAGGCCCGCGCCCTGACCCCGGACACCTACCCGACCCGCGCCTTCTACGGCCACTACCTGGAGTGGGCCTTCGGCCGGGTGACCAGCACCGCGCCCGCGGCCCTGCGGATCCTCGTGCACCCGACCACCGCGGTCGACCTGTGCGACGAGGAGGACGGCCGCCAGAGCCTCACCCTCGCCGACGGCACGCGGCTGACCGGCCTGGACGCCGTCGTCCTCGCCCAGGGGCACCGCCCCGCGCGCGCCACCGAACGGGAGCGGGAGCTCGCCGCGTTCGCCGCCGGTCACGGGCTCACCTACATCCGCCCAGCCAATCCGGCGGACGTGGACCTCACCGCGATCCGCCCCGGCGAGAGCGTCGTCCTGCGCGGCCTGGGCCTGAACTTCTTCGATCACCTCGCCCTGCTCACCCTCGGCCGCGGCGGCACCTTCGTACGCCGTGACGGCGCCCTGGTCTACCGGCCCTCGGGCCGCGAACCCCGGGTGTACGCGGGCTCGCGCCGCGGTGTCCCCTACCACTCGCGCGGCCGCAACCAGAAGGGCGCCCACGGACGCCACGTACCGCTGCTGCTCACCCCGGAGCGGCTCGCCGCCCTCGGCGCGTCCGCGGACCGGGACCCGGGGCGGGGACTGGACTTCACCCGGGACCTGTGGCCACTGATCGCCAAGGAGGCCGAGACCGTCTACTACCGGGCCCTGCTCACCGAGCGGGGATGCGGCTGCGACGCCGACCGGTTCCAGAGCGCCACCCTCGCCCTCGCCTGGCGGTCGGCCGAAGAGGCGGCCCTGCTCACGGAGTTCGGGATCGCCGGAGCGGACCGCTGGGACTGGGAGCACCTCGCCGACCCGGCCCGCGCCCGGGTCTTCGAGAGCCCGGCCGAGCACCGGGACTGGCTGCTCGGCGTCCTGCGCGCGGACCTCGCCGCCGCCGAGAGCGGCAATGTGGACGGCCCGCTCAAGGCGGCCCTGGACGCGCTGCGCGACCTGCGCAACGAGATCCGGCTGCTGGTCGACCACGGCGGCCTCACCGGCCGCTCGCACCGGGACGACCTGGAACGCTGGTACACCCCGCTCAACGCGTTCCTGTCCATCGGCCCGCCCGCCGGGCGGATCGAACAGCTGGCCGCGCTCGTCGACGCGGGTGTGGTGCAGATCCTCGGACCCGGTCTGCGCGTCACGCCCGACCCGGAGGCCGGTGCCTTCACCGCGTCCTCCCCGCGCGTGGCCGGCTCCGAGGTCCAGGCGACCGCCCTGATCGAAGCGCGGCTGCCGACGACGGACGTGCGCGAGACCACCGACCCGCTGATGCGGCGGCTGCTCGCCTCCGGCCAGTGCCGCCCGTACGTCGTCCCGGACCCCGGCCCGACCGGTCACCAGACGGGCGGGCTCGAGGTCACCCGGCGCCCCTACCGGCTCGTGGACGCCGCGGGCCGCGCGCATCCGCGCCGCTTCGCGTACGGCGTGCCCACCGAGTCGGTGCACTGGGTCACCGCGGCCGGGGTGCGCCCGGGGGTCAACTCCGTGACCCTCGGCGACTCCGACGCCATCTCCCTGGCGGTCCTCGCGCTGGCCGGGCCCCCGGCCCCGCAGCCGCTCACCGCTCCGCTCGGGCAGGGGGCATCCCGGTGAACATCACCCCTGGGCACGCCGCCCCTGGGCACGCCGCCCCTGTGCACACCCCTGCCGTGGACGCCGGCCTCCTCTCGCCGGTCCGCGCCGGGACGGCCGCCGAGGCCGCCACCGACGACGCCGCCTGCCTGCAGGCCATGCTCGACGTGGAATCCGCGCTCGCCGCCGCCCAGGCGGAACTGGGTACGGTGCCCCGCTCCGCCGCCCTCGCCATCCGGGCGGCCGCCCGGGCCGAGCACTTCGACCTGGCCGAACTCGCCCGCGCGGGGCGGGAGTCCGCGAACCCGGTGGTCCCGCTGGTACGGATGCTGGCCGGGCGGGTCGGCGCGAGCGACCCCGACGCCGCCCACTTTGTCCACCAGGGCTCCACCAGCCAGGACGTGCTCGACACCGCCCTGATGCTGGTCGCCGCCCGCACCCTCGCGCCGATCCTGGCGGACCTGGACCGCACGGCCGACGCACTGGCCGCCCTCGCCCGGCGGCACCGCGACACCCCCGCGGCGGCCCGCACCCTGGGCCAGCACGCGGTGCCCACCACCTTCGGCCTGCGGGTGGCGGGCTGGCTCCAGGGGGTCCTGGACGCCCGCGAACGCCTGCGCCGCGTCCGCGCCACGGGCCTGCCCGTGCAGCTCGGCGGCTCGGCGGGCACGATGGCGGGCTATCTGGAATACGCCCTCCTCCACGCCCCGGCCGCCGCGCCCGCGGTGCGGGAGCGGCTGGCCGGACTGGTCGCGGAGGGGCTCGGGCTGGCCGAGCCGCTCGTCCCCTGGCACACCGTCCGGACCCCGCTCGCGGACCTGGCCGCCGCCCTCGGCCTGACCGGCGCGGCCCTCGGCACGATCGCCGCGGACGTCCAGCTCCTCTCGCGCACCGAAACGGGCGAGCTGCACGAACCCGCGGCGACCGGCCGGGGTTCCTCCTCCGCCATGCCCCACAAGCGCAACCCCGCCCTCTCCGCCCTCATCAGGTCGGCGGCCCACCAGCTGCCCGCACTGGTCTCGACCCTCGCCCACGCGGCCGTCACCGACGACGAACGCCCCGCCGGAGCCTGGCACGCCGAATGGCAGCCGCTGCGGGAGTGCCTGCGCCTCGCGGGCGGCGCGGCCGCCACGGCCGCCGAACTCACCGGCGGCCTGGTCGTGCACGCCGACCGGATGCGCGCCAACCTCGCCCTGACCGGCGGCCTGGTCGCCTCCGAGCGGCTGGCCGCCGCGCTGTCCCCGGAATTCGGCCGGGGACCGGCCAAGGCCCTGGTCACCCGGGCCTGCGCCCGGGCCGCCACGGAAGGCCGCTCGCTGGCCGACGTCCTCGCCGGAACCCCGGAGCTGAGCGGGCGGATCAGCCCGGCCCGGCTCGGCGAACTCTGCGACCCCGAGCGGTACACGGGCGCCGCCGCCCACCTCGTGGACCGGATCCTGGACCGCCACGCCACCCTCCGCGCCGCCCCCGCCGCGTCAGCCCCCACCACCCCGGCCCCGCACCGCGCCCGCCCCGCGAAGGAGAAGACCTCCCGATGACCACCACCCTGCGCTCCTGGCCGACCCCCGGTGGCCTGCACGTCACCCGCCGGTCCGAAGAGCTCGACCCCACCGCCGCCCGGCAGGCCCTGGCCGCGCTGGAGACCCGCCTCGACACCCGGCGCGGCCTGCTGCTGTCGGGGCGCAGCGAACAGCCCGGCCGCTATCGCCCGTACGACCTCGGCTACAGCGACCCCCCGCTCGAGATCGTCCTGCGGGCCCGGCGCCTGGAACTCGCCGCGCTCAACGACCGCGGCCGGATCCTGCTGGACGCGCTGGCCGACGTACTCGCCCCCCACGTCGCCGTCGAACGGCAGGGCAGCGACCACCTGGCCGCGGACATCCCCGCGGACACCGGATTCGCCTCCGAGGAGGAACGCACCCGCAGGCCCTCCGTCTTCGGCGTGCTGCGTCACCTCATCGCCGCGCTGGCCAGCCCCGAGGACCACGTCTGGGGCCTGTACGGCGCCTTCGGCTACGACCTGGTGCTCGACTTCGACCCCGTACCGCTGCACCAGGAACGCGACCCGCGCGACCGGACCGTCGTGCTCCACCTCCCCGACGCGATCCTGGAGGCGGACCCCGCGACCGGCACGGCCGTCCTGCACCGGTACGAGTTCGCGTACGCGGGCCGCGGCACCGCCGCGCTGCCCCGCACCACGCCCGAGGCCGCGCAACCCCCGGCCGTGCTGCCCGCGACGCCCGGCGACCACGAACCCGGCGCCTACGCGGACCTGGTGCGCCGCGCCCAGGAGCGGTTCCACGCGGGGGAGATGTTCGAGGTCGTTCCCGGACAGGTCTTCCACCGCCCCGCCACCGCCGCCCCGTCCGCCGTCTTCCGCCGGCTGCGCGAGCGCAACCCCGCGCCGTACGGGCTGCTGGTGAACCTCGGCGAGGGCGAGCACCTCGTCGGGGCCTCGCCGGAGATGTTCGTACGGGTCGACGGCGCGTCCGGGACCGTCGAGTCCTGCCCGATCAGCGGCACCATCGCGCGCGGTGACGGCCCGATGCAGGACGCCGAGCGGATCAGGGAACTCCTGGCCTCGGCCAAGGAGGAGTCCGAACTCACGATGTGCACCGACGTCGACCGCAACGACAAGGCCCGGGTCTGCCGTCCCGGCAGCGTCGAGGTGCTCGCCCGCCGCCACATCGAGATGTATTCCACCCTCATCCACACCGTGGACCACGTCCGCGGACGGCTGCGCGCGGACCGGGACGCCCTGGACGCCCTCGTCTCCCACATGTGGGCCGTCACGGTCACCGGCGCCCCCAAGCGCGCCGCGATCGCCTTCGTCGAGCGCCACGAGCGCAGCCCGCGGCGCTGGTACGGCGGCGCGGTCGGCCGGATCGGCTTCGACGGCGGGGTGGACACGGCGCTGACCCTGCGCACCGTCCAGTTCCGCGACGGCGTGGCCGCCGTACGCGCCGGGGCGACCCTGCTGTACGACTCCGACCCGGAGGCGGAGGAGCGCGAGACCCGGCTCAAGGCCCGGGCCCTGCTGGATGCGGTCGAGGGCGGGGTACCAGGACAGCATCGGCGCCACCCCGGCCCACTGGCAGCACCGCACCGGGGTCTCCCCGGCGCTGCGCGAGGAGATCTTCCTGCTGCTGTGCGGGGCGCTCCTC
>NZ_JBEOXE010000136.1:0-6555 GCF_040296485.1 Streptomyces sp. NPDC002138
CGGCCGGCACGGTCTTCACCGGACTCCATCACGGGCCCGCGGTATGGGAGCAGACCTGGGAGCACGTGTCGCGGATCGCCGCCCTCACGCGGGCGGCACTACGCGGTCACTACTGGCCAGAGGCCTGCAAGGGGGACTTACTTACCCTTGGCGGCTTCCTTGAGCTTGGAGCCCGCGGAGACCTTCACGCTGTAGCCGGCCGGGATCTGGATGGGGTCGCCGGTCTGCGGGTTGCGCGCGGTGCGAGCGGCACGGTGGGTGCGCTCGAAGGTCAGGAAGCCGGGGATGGTGACCTTCTCGTCGCCCTTGGCGACGATCTCGCCGACGGTCTCGGCGAGCGCGGCCAGAACGGCGTCGGCGTCCTTGCGGGTCACCTCGGCGCGCTCGGACAGAGCGGCCACCAGCTCACTGCGGTTCATGTTGTACTCCCGTGTTCAACTTGCCTATGAGGCGTGAGATCGAAGCCGATGCTGCCAGGGCCCTAGGACAGTCCCCGGACCCGGGTCTGAACGTCAGACCCTCTCGCCCGGTTACGCATCCTGCCCCCACCAGCGGCGGGAAAGCCAATCCGGCACCCGCCAGGGTCACACGAAAAGCGCCACAGTCACGCCGCCGTGACGCTCTGTCCGCACCGGTGGGACGCGGACCGCGTACCACGCGGGCATCCCCGCAACCCTAGAGGCGCCCCGGCGGGCCCGCATCTCGCGACGCGCCGGGGAAGGGGACCCGGTGGGTCAGACGGACGTGGGTCCCGTCACAGCGGCGGGGGCGGCGGGGGTGGCGGCCTTGCGGACCGCCCCCGCGACGGCGCCCGCGACCTTGTCGTTGAAGACCGACGGGATGATGTAGTTCGCGTTCAGCTCGTCCTCGGTGACGACGTCGGCCAGCGCGGCCGCGGCGGCCAGCATCATGCCCGTGTCGACGGTGCGGGACTGGGCGTCCAGGAGGCCGCGGAAGACACCCGGGAAGACCAGCACGTTGTTGATCTGGTTGGGGAAATCGGAGCGTCCGGTGGCCACCACGGCGGCGCTCTGGCGGGCCACGGCGGGGTCCACCTCGGGGTCCGGGTTCGCGAGCGCGAACACGATCGCACCGTCCGCCATGGCGGCCACGTCGTCGCCGCTCAGCACGTTCGGGGCCGAGACGCCGATGAACACGTCGGCGCCGACGACGGCCTCCTTGAGCGTGCCCGTGTAGCCCTCGGGGTTGGTGTTGTCGGCGATCCAGCGCAGCGGCGACTCGGCGTGCGCGTCGACCAGGTCGGCGCGGCCGGCGTGCACGACGCCGTGGATGTCGGCGCTGACGACGTTCTTGACGCCCGCCGCGAGGAGCAGCTTGAGGATGGCCGTACCGGCCGCGCCCGCGCCCGACATGACGACCTTCACGTCGCCAACGGCCTTGTTCACCACCCGCAGTGCGTTGGTGAGGGCCGCGAGGACGACGATGGCGGTGCCGTGCTGGTCGTCGTGGAAGACGGGGATGTCGAGGGCCTCGCGCAGCCGGGCCTCGATCTCGAAGCAGCGCGGCGCGGAGATGTCCTCGAGGTTGATGCCGGCGAAGCCGGGGGCGATCGCCTTGACGATCGCGACGATCTCGTCGCTGTCCTGGGTGTCGAGGCAGATGGGCCACGCGTCGATGCCCGCGAAGCGCTTGAAGAGGGCCGCCTTGCCCTCCATGACGGGCAGCGCGGCCATCGGGCCGATGTTGCCCAGACCCAGGACGGCCGACCCGTCCGTCACGACTGCGACGGAATTGCGCTTGATGGTCAGGCGGCGCGCGTCCTCGGGATTCTCGGCGATCGCCATGCACACGCGGGCCACGCCCGGGGTGTAGATCATGGAGAGGTCGTCACGGTTGCGGATGGGGTGCTTGGACGCCATCTCGATCTTGCCGCCGAGGTGCATCAGGAACGTACGGTCGGAGACCTTGCCGAGGTTCACGCCCTCGATCCCGCGCAGCTTCTCGACGATCTCGTCGGCGTGCGCCGTCGAGGTCGCGGCGATCGTGACGTCGATCCGGAGCTTCTCGTGACCCGAGGCGGTCACGTCGAGGCCGGTGACCGACCCTCCGGAGGACTCCACGACGGTGGTGAGCTGGGAGACCGCGGTACCGCTCGCGGGCACTTCCAGTCGGACCGTCATCGAGTACGAGACGCTGGGCGCCGTTGCCATGTCCGTGTTCCTCTGCTGTCCAAGGTTCGCTGTTCACGGGCCCCGCACACGGCAGGCGCGGCAGGACCTGTTGTCAGATCGTCCCACCTACCGGCCGGTACAAGGTAACCAGCTACAAATTTCGGAAAGACACTTCCACCATACGAGATTTACCGGTATCACGGAAGTCCGTCCCGGCCACGACGGGCGGACGGGCCCGGCCGGGACGGGAACGCAAAACAGGTCCGCGCCCCCCGCCGAAGCGGGGGACGCGGACCTGTTTCACGTATACGACACCGACCCGCCATGCTCGCCTCGCGGCAAGTGGTCGCTCTAGGCGACGAAGGTTGGGCCCGGGGGCTTGGATCGAGTCGGTGCCGTATCCCAGGCTAACAAAGGTTCGCCAGAAGTGATCCCCCTCCAGGCGACGGACCTGAACGGCCACGCGTCCGGCCGCCGACCGGATGGCCGTACGAGCCCCGGAGCGGCCCCGCACGGCGCCCGCACGGCGCCCGCACCACGCCCGTACGGCGCCCCCGCGCGGCCCCGGCCCTCACTCCCGCAGCAGCTCCGGCACCCCGGCCACGTCGGGCCGGTCCCGCTCCCCCGAGACCACCGTGAGCTGCTGCGTCGCCCGCGTCAGGGCGACGTAGAGCACCCGCAGGCCCGCCGGGGACTCCTCCGCGATCTCCGCCGGGGAGACGACCACCGTGGCGTCGTACTCCAGCCCCTTGGCCTCCAGGCTGCCGAGCGCCACCGCGCGCTCCCCGAGCTCCGCGAGCCACCCGGCCGCCTCCGCGCGCCGGTCCATCGCCACGACCACGCCGACCGTGCCGTCGACCTGCTCCAGCAGCCGCCGGGTCTCCTCCCGCACCGAGGCGCCCAGATCGGCGCCCGCCGTGGTGAAGCGCGGCTCCAGGCCGGTGGAGCGGACCGCGGTGGGCGGTTCCATCCCCGGCATGGCCAGACGCAGCACCCGGGCCGCCAGCTCGGCGATCTCGGCGGGGTTGCGGTAGTTGACGGTCAGCGTGAACTTGCGGCGCGGACGGCTGCCCAGGGCCTCGTCCCGGGCCGCCGCCGCCTCGTCGGGGTCGCTCCAGGAGGACTGGGCCGCGTCGCCCACCACCGTCCAGGTGCCGGTCCGGCCGCGGCGGCCCACCATCCGCCACTGCATCGGCGTCAGGTCCTGGGCCTCGTCGACGATCACGTGGGCGTATTCGGTGCGCTCCGCCGCCAGCCGCTCGGCCCGCTCCCACTGGGTCTCCTCGCGGCCCGGCATCAGCTCCTCCAGGCCCGTGAGGTGCGCCAGCGGGTCCAGGTCGCGCTTGCGCTTGGGGCGCGCGGGGGCGCCGATCAGCAGCTGGAGTTCGTCCAGCAGCGCCACGTCGTGCACCGAGAGCGGACCCTTGCCGTCCGCGCCCGTGCGGCGCAGCGAGCGGGCCAGCAGCCGGGTCTCGCGCGGATTCAGCACCCGGCGGGCCCAGCGGCCCAGGCGCCGCTCGTCGGCCATGGTGGCGAGCACCCCGCGCGGGGTCAGCTCGGGCCACCAGGCGTTCAGGAAGTCGATGAAGACGTCCTCGGTGGAGATGTCCTCGTCGAAGCCGGAGCGCAGCTCGGCCGCGAGCTCGCGGTCGGTGTGCCGCCCGGCGCCGCCGGACTTGGCCCACAGGGCGTCCAGCAGCAGCTTGCGGGCGCGCGGACGCAGCAGGTTGACGGGCGCGGTGCCGCCGAGGACGACCTGGCGGATCCGGTCCAGCTCGTCGGCCTCCAGCTCCTGGCGGCGCCCGAAGGCCACCACCCGCAGCCGCTCGGGGGCGCCGCCCAGCTCCAGGGCGCCCCGGACGGCCTTGCGCAGGACCGGCAGCATCCGGGAGGAGCCCTTGACCCGGGCGACGGCCGGTTCGTCGTACGTACTGGCCTCCGCGCCGTCGACCAGCGAGCCGAGCGCCCGGATGGCGACCTGGCCCTCCTCGCCGAGCGAGGGCAGCACGCCCTCGGTGTAGGCGACGAGCAGCGGGGTCGGCGAGACGATCAGGATGCCGCCGGAGTAGCGCCGGCGGTCCTGGTAGAGCAGGTAGGCGGCGCGGTGCAGGGCGACGGCGGTCTTGCCGGTGCCGGGTCCGCCCGCGACCTCCGCGACGGAGGCGGCGGGGGCCCGGATGACCATGTCCTGCTCCGCCTGGATGGAGGAGACGATGTCGCGCATGGAGTGCGTACGGGCCCGGCCCAGGGCGGCCATCAGCGCGCCGTCGCCGAGCGCGGGCAGCTCCCGCCCGTCGAGGTAGGCGGTCACCTCGGGGCGCATCAGGTCGTCCTCGACCCCGAGCACCTTGCGGCCCTTGGAGCGGATGACCCGGCGGCGCACCACCCGGCCGGGCTCCTTGGGCGTGGAGCGGTAGAACGGCGCGGCGGCGGGCGCGCGCCAGTCGATGACCAGCGGCGCGTAGTCGGTGTCGAGCACGCCGATCCGCCCGATGTGCAGGGTCTCCGCGATGTCGGCGGTCAGGTCGGGGCGGATCGCGTCCTCGGCCGGTTCGACGGAGGTGAAGGCGCCGTCGGCGCCGCGCTCCCCGTCCTTGCCGAGGACGAGGTCGATCCGCCCGAAGAGGAAGTCCTCGAATTCGTTGTTGAGCCGGTTGAGATGGATCCCGGCGCGGAAGACCTGGGCGTCGCGTTCCGCGAGGGCGCCGGGCGTACCGACCTGACCCCGCTTGGCCGCGTCGTTCATCAGGAACTCGGCCTCGTGGATCTTCTCCTCGAGGCGGCGGTACACCTGGTCCAGATGAGTCTGCTCGACCGCGATCTCGCGATCGCGGACGGAATCCGCCGTGCTGTCGACAGCGGCATCCTGCGCGGCCACCAAGGCCCCCTTCTGACGTGCATTGGGCGACCGTCAACCGTACGCGAACAGACCGGGTGTCCGCACGCCCGTTCCGCGCGCGGGCGCGCGGAACGCGGGCGCGAGAAGCGCCATGAGGCCGTTATGAGTGTGTATGCGCTACGCGGGACGCGCGGCGAGCACCCGCGCGCGGTGGCGGGCCACCCGCTCCCGGTTTCCGCAGAGTTCACTGGAACACCAGCGCCGCCGGTGGCCGCGCGAGGTGTCCAGGTAGACCCGGGTACAGCCCTCACCTTCGCAGGCGCGCAGGCGGTCGCGGTCGCCGGGGTCCGTGAGCAGCTCCACCGCGTCGCGCGCGACGGCCGCCAGCAGCGCCGCGCAGCCCACCCCGGCCGCCCCGCCGCACAGTTCGCGCACGAGGTGCCCGTCGGGGTCGCGTACGGCACACAGTGCCGGGGGTGGACCGCAGGCCCGCGCGTTGACCCGGGCGAGCGGTTCCTCGCCGGGGGCGCGGCCGTGCAGCTCCGCCGCCACCAGGGTCGCCACATCGGCCCGGAGCACCCGGAACGGCTCCAGCCAGTCCGTGTCCACGCGGGCCGGCGGGGTCCGCCCGGGCACCAGCCCGGCTCCGGTGAGCCACAGGCTCAGCCCGGCGCAGTCCGCGATCCCCTCGGGGGGCCCGAGGGTGGCCACCAGGTCCAGACAGACCCGTCCCGATTCGAACCACATGCCCGTCACCGCCTCGGTCGACGCCCCACCAGAGTGCCCCCGGGGCGGGCCCGGGCGGAAGCCTCATGCAGCGGGCGGTTCGTCGTGCAGCAGCAGCTGGAAGAGCCGGTGGTCGCGCCAGGCGCCGTCGATGTACAGGTAACGGGGGGCGACCCCGTACGCCTCGAACCCGGCCTTGGCGAGCACGCGCTGGGAGGCGGCGTTGTCGAGCAGCGTCCCGGCCGAGAGCCGGTGCAGCCCGACCTCGTCGCGAGCCACCCGGATCACCTCGGCGAGGGCGGCGGAGGCGAGGCCCCGGCCGGTCCGCTCCTGGTCGATCCAGTAGCCGACGCCGGCGCTGCACAGGGGCCCGTGCACGATGTTCTGAAGGGTGATGGTCCCGAGGACCGCATCACCCTCAACGAGTACGTACTGCCTGACGCGGCCCGCGTCCTGGTCCGCGAGCGTGGTCTCGATGCGGGTGCGCTGCCCGTCCTCGGTGTAGAAGTCGGCGGGCCGGGGTGGCTCGTAGGGGGCCATGTACGCCCGATTACGCCTGAGCGCCGCCACCATCCCGGCCGCGTCCCCCACCGTGACGCCCCGCATCTCCACCCCGTCAAAGATCATCCCCCAAACTACCCCGCACCCCCGAACCACATCCACCCCCCAACCCGGCCCGGGCAAACCCGGCCCGGGCAAACCCGGCCCGGGCAAACCCAGCCTCACCGGCGTTTGAGGCGCGGCCCCGGAAAACCCAGCCCCGCCGACCCCGCACCCGCCGCCGTCCCGATCCAGGTGCGCCCGGCACAACTCCCGGCCACCGTGCCCGATTTCACCGGCCGCGGCCCCTTCGTCACC
>NZ_JBEOXE010000137.1:0-6000 GCF_040296485.1 Streptomyces sp. NPDC002138
CCGGCCCCGCCCGGCGCGAGCCCGGCCCCGCCCGGCGCGAGCCCGGCCCCGCCCGGCGCGAGCCCGGGCCTGGCCGACGCGAGCCCGGGCCTGGCCGGCCCCGGCCGGGGGACGGCCACGGGCACCCCGCGCCTCACGCCGGTCCCGGACGGCCGGGGCGCCCCCGGCGCGGCCGCCGCCCCGGACCCGGCCGGATCCGCCGACGCCGCTACCACTACCGCGGCCGCGACCGCGACCGCGAACCAGGACGCCCCGGCGGTCGCCCCGGCCCCGGCCCCGGCCGCCACCGCGGCCCCCGCCACCGGCCACTTCCTCGACGGCATCGACGCCTTCGACCCCGACCTCTTCGGCATCGACCCCGCCGCCGCGGCCGGGCTCGACCCGCAGGAGCGGCTGCTGCTGGAGAGTGCCCGGCAGGTCCTGGAGGGTGCCGGTTACTCCGGGGCCCGGCTGGACGCCCTCGGCTCCCCCGACGGCGCCACCGCGACCCGCAGCATCGGCGTCTACACCGCCGTCACCTCCCACGACTACGCGCTGCTGGCCCCCGCCGGGACCCCGCAGGGCGACCCCGCCGGGCGGCTCTCCCGGCTGCTGGACCTGCGCGGTCCCAGCCAGAGCGTGGACACCGGCGCCTCCTCCTTCCTCACCGCCCTGCACCACGCCCTCGCCGCCCTGCGCGCGGGCGAGTGCGCGGCCGCCCTCGTCGGCGCCGCCGAACTGCGCCTGCACCCCGGCCGGCTGCGGTCCGGGGACGGCGAGGGGGTCGCGGCCGTGCTGCTCCGGCCGCTGGCCGCCGCCCACGCCGACGGCGACCGCGTGCGGGCGGTGGTGCTCTCCAGCGCGGTCGGCCACCCCGGGCGCGGGCCGCACGCTCCCCTGCGGGAGAGCCTCGTCCGGCGGGCCCTGGCCGCGGCCCGGGTCCCCGCGGACACCGTCGCCGTGACGGAGGACGCCCGGAGCGTCGCGCCCTCCGTCGGCCGGGCCGGGGCCGCCACCGGTGCGGCCGCGCTGGCCCGGGCCGTGCTCCAACTGCGCCACGCCACCCTGCTCCCGGCCCCGAGAGCGGCTCCCGGAGCGGCCACCGGAGCGGCCACCGGCCGTGCGCGGCCCGCCCCCTGGCCCGCCGGGGCGCCCCGCCGCGCCCTGGTCGGCGTACACGAGGACGGCGCGCCGCAGGCCGTCCTCGTCCTGGAGGAGGCACCCGCCCCGCCCGCCCGCGCCCCGGAGCCCGGCGGCGGGCCCCGGCTGGTGCTGCTGTCGGCGCCCACCCCCGCGCACCTGAGCGCCACCGCCGGGCGCCTGGCCCGCTGGCTGACCTCCCCCGACGGCGCGGCCCGCGGCGCGGTCTGCGACCTGGACGCGGTGGCGGGCGAACTGCGCTCGGGCCGGGCCCCGATGGACTGCCGTCTCGCCGTCGTCGCCACCGACGTACCCGGTCTCGCGAGCGCGCTGGCCGCCTTCGCCGCGCCGAGCGGGCTCCCGGAGGAGAACGACGCGTACGCGCCCCCCGTCCGCAGCGCCGATCTGCGCGCCGCGGCCGCCCGCGACCCGCTGCTGCTGGGTGACCTCGACGAGACCCGCGCCTACGTCGGCGCGCTCTGGCGGGGCGCCCGGCTCGAACAGCTCACCCGGCTCTGGCTGGCCGGGGTCGATGTCCTCGTCGCCGACCGGGCGCCCGCCGCGCGGCCCGCGCTCGACCTCCCGCCGACCGCGGCCCGCCCCCGCCCCTTCTGGTTCGCCGGGCCGCCGGACACCGCCCGCGGCGAGCGGGGAGACCTCGCGTGAGCGGCGGCACGAACCGGCAGCAGCTGGTCGAGGCGGCCGCCGCCCAGAGCCCGACCGCCGAGGCGGTCACGCTGTGGCTGTGCCCCAACGACGAGGTCAGCCCGGCCCTCGCCGGACTGCTGGCCGGGCACTGGCTGGACGCCCACGAGCACAAGACCGCGGGGAAGTTCCTCTTCGAGCGGGACCGCAGCCAGTACCTGATCGCCCACACCCTGGTGCGCCGCGCCCTCTCCCTGGAAGCGGGCCTGTCCGAGGCCGAGCTGGTCATCTGGCGCTCCGCGCGCGGGCGCCCCTTCCTGCGGCCCGCCCCCGACGCCCTGCCGCGCGGCGGGGCCCAGCTGGACTTCAACCTCTCCCACGCGGGCGGCTACAACCTCCTCGGCATCGTGCGCCACCAGCGCATCGGCGTGGACGTCGAGCGAATGGACAACCGCGACGCCCAGGCCATCACGACCATCGTGCGCACCTTCGCGCCCGAGGAGCGCGACTGGGTGGACGCCCTGCCCCCGGGGCGCGAGCGCGACCGGCGCGCGCTGCGCGTGTGGACGCTCAAGGAGGCGTACTCCAAGGCCCGCGGCCTGGGGCTCGGCCTGCCCTTCGACAGCTTCGTGTTCACGATGGACGACGAGCGCGGCGTGCGCGCCTTCGTCCCGCCCGAGGACGACACCGCCCGCCCGTGGTGGTTCATCGAGCTGGAGCCGGTCCCCGGGGTGCTGGTCGCCGTCGCGGTGCCCGCCGACCCCGGGCAGGACGCGGTGATCCAGCTCAACCACGGCTTCCCGTGGAGCCGCCGCGACCCCCAGCATTTCCCGCTGCCGGAGCCCGTCGGCGGAATACAGGCGTCCGTTCCCGCGTAACACGCACGCAACACCCCTCGAATCCTTTACCGATAATTGGGGAACATTCGCGGATCTTCTCGCCCCCCGGAAAGTTGATCTATATCAGGTACCGCTTTCCTCCGGACACCCGTCCACAACGGTATCCAGCCCGCTCTGACCTGCAAAGAGGCCGTACAGGCCGGATCCGTACCATTCCTGATAGGGCGCCATGGAAAGGCGCTCAAGGACCACTACAGGAAATAGAGAAAAGCCTGTGGCCCCCGCTAGCGTGCCTGGAGCGGGGGCAGATTTCTGCCCACCGGACGGAAAAGACAAGGAACTCGACGAGTACGGAGGAGACCGTGAGGATTCAGGTTCTGGGTCCGTTGAGTGCCGAGGTCAACGGGGGATCCATCGTTCCGACCGCGGGTAAACCACGGCAGGTTCTGTCGCTGCTCGCGCTCTATCCCGGGCGCGTCATGCCGGTGCCCACCCTCATGGAGGAGATCTGGGGGACCCAGCCGCCGCAGAGCGCGCTGACCACCCTGCAGACGTACATCCTCCAGTTACGCAGACGCCTCGGCACCGCGATGGGGCCCGACGCGCCCGGTGGGGCCAAGGAGGTACTGGCCACCCGGCACGGCGGCTATCTGCTGCAGATCCCGGAAGAGAGTGTCGACGTACACGATTACGAGCGCCTGATCCGCGAGGGCCAGGCGGCCTTCGAGACGGGCGACAGCCAGGTATCGGCGGCCCGCTTCAAGGCGGCGCTGGACCTGTGGCGCGGGCCGGCCCTGGTCGACGTACGCGTCGGGCCGATCCTCGACATCGAGGTGATGCGCCTGGAGGAGAGCCGGCTCGTCACCGTGGAGCGGCGGATCGACGCGGACCTGCGCCTCGGCCGGCACGCCGAGCTGATCGCCGAGCTCACCGAACTGACCGCGCGCCACCCCCAGCACGAGGGACTGCACTCCCAGGTGATGGTCGCGCTCTACCGCTCGGGCCGGCAGGCCTCGGCACTGGAGGTGTACCGCAAGCTGCGCATGCGGCTGATCGAGGACCTGGGCGTGGAGCCCTCGCCGCAACTGCAGCGCCTGCACCAGGCGATGCTGTCCGTGGACCCCCAGCTCGACGTCTTCGCGGGCCCCCGCCACACCTCGACCTTCGACCTCTTCGCCGCCTGAACGAGCGCGCGCCGCGCGAGCCCGCCCTGCCCCCGGGTACGGCGGGCTTCGTCGTGCCCCGGCGGGCCGCAGCACCGCGCCCCCGACCTCCAGTCCGCTTCCAAAGCCTCTCCAGCCCCCGTCCAGCGGGGGCGCGGACAGTGATGGGTCATCACCGGCCCGCCGCGAGGAGCGCCGTTCGGAGCCAGTTCGGAGCCAGGAGGTCGCACGTGCCCATCCTGAGGTACCTGGAGAACCCGCTCGACGACCTGCTGCGGCGGGCCGCGGCGCGCGGGGCTGACGCACCGGCCGTCACCACCGCCCGTACGACGCTCAGCTTCGCCGCCCTGGACCGGGAGGCGGACCGGATCGCGCACTGCGTACGCCGTTTCGCGTCCGGTCCCGGCGCCGTGGTCGCGGCCGCCGCGAGCCTGGACGCGGTGTTCCCCGCCGTCTACTACGGCACGATCCGCAGCGGCCACCTGCTGGCGCTCCTCGACCCGCTGACCGGTCCGGCCGCCCTGCACGAGATCCTCACCACGGCCCGGGCCGAGATCGCCTTCGTGCCCACGGCCCTCGCCGAGCTGCTGGTCAAGCTGGAGGACCAACTGCCGCACCTGCGGACGATCGTGGTGACGGACGCCGTCGGCGAGGTCACCCCCGGGTCGGCGGTGGCGCTGTCGGCCGCGCTGGCCGGCGTACCGGACGCGCCGCTGCGGACGGGGCCGCCGGTCGACGTGGACTCCGTGGCCTGCCTGCAGTTCACCGCGCACGCCGGGGCGGCCGGGACCGGGCCGACCGGGCTGCAAGGGGTCCGTTCCAGCCACCGCAATCTCATCGCGGGCGCCGCGCAGACCGCCATCGCCCAGGGCCTGGACGCCTCTTCGGTCACCGTGAACCACCTGCCGCTCTACCATCCCGCCCACCTCAACGCCGCCGTGCACGCGGGCGCCTGGCAGGTGCTGTGCGAGGACCCGGCGCCCTGGGCCGGGATCGCGCTGGCCGCGCGGGTGGGCGCGGGCCACTACTACGGGCTCGCGACCCGGCTGACCCGGCTGGCCGCCGACCGGCGCTTCACGCCCGGCCACCCGGAGCTGCCCGGTCCGCAGCTGTGCGCGGTGCTCTCCTGCGGCACGCCGCTGGAACCGGCGACCGCGCGGCGGCTGCGCGACGTCCTGGGCGCGCCCGTCCTGCAGGGGTACGGCCTGAGCGAGGTGTGCACCCTCTCCCACCACCAGGTCCCCGGCTCCCGGCCGGACCTGGGCGCGGTCGGCCTCCCGCTGCCGGGCACGGAGTGCAGGGTGGTCGCGCCCGCCGGACGGCAGCCGGTGCCGGTGTGGTCGACGGGCGAGGTGGAGATCCGCGGGCCGCAGCTGACGGCGGACTGCGGGGCGGACGGCTGGCTGTCCACGGGCGACGTGGGCTATCTCGACGCGGACGGCGGGCTGTACGTCGTCGACCGCCTCGGTTCCGTCTTCACCTGCGACGACGTGCTCATCGCGCCGTCCCTGATCGAGCGGGTCCTCGGCGAGGACCCGCGGGTGACGGAGTGCGTCGTCGCCGACTGGCCCGACCCGGCGCGCGGCGCCCTGGTCTGGGCGGGCGTCGTCCTGCGCCCCGACGTCCCGGCGCGCGACCCCCTGGGCCTGCTCGACACCCTGGACTCGATCGCGGAACGGGCCAACGCCCGCCTCTCGGCAGGCGAACGCATCCGCCGCCTGGAAGCCCTGCCCACCATCCCCCGCACCACGTCGGGCACCCCGGCCCGCCACCACATCCGCACCCGCCTCCAAACCCTCTCCACAGCGGAATCCACCCCCTGACCCACCCCGTCCCCCCCCAGCGCCCCCTACATCCAGCCCCGCCAACCCACACAACGCCCCCTACATCCAGCCCCGCCAATGCACACAGCGCCCCTATACCCAGCCCGCCAACGCACACAGCGCCCCCGATATTCAGCCCCGCCGGCGATTGAGGCGCCCCCGGAGGGCCCCCAACCCACACGACGCCCACCCAGCCCCACCAACCCCCACCCCACCCCAGCCCCGCCAACCCACACAACGCCCCCGATATTCAGCCCCGCCGGCGATTGAGGCGCCCCCGGAGGGCCAGCCAAACCCACACCACACCCCCCCCCCCCCCCCCCCCGCCCCCGCCGCCGCCCCGCCCCCCCCCGGCCCCCCCCCGCCGCCCCCGGCGGGCCGGCGGCCCGCCGGGGGCGGCCGGCCCGGGCC
>NZ_JBEOXE010000138.1:0-5680 GCF_040296485.1 Streptomyces sp. NPDC002138
GTCCAGGCGGTGGTGGCTGCTCATCCGCGGGTCGCGCAGGCGGCGGTGGTGGCGCGTGAGGATGTGCCGGGTGATGTGCGTCTGGTGGCGTATGTGGTTGGGGGTGGTGGGGCGGATGGTCTGCTGGTTTCGGTGCGGGAGTTCGCGGGTTCCCGGTTGCCGGAGTACATGGTGCCTTCGGCTGTCGTGGTGCTGGACGAGTTGCCGGTGACGGTGAATGGCAAGCTCGACCGCAAGGCCCTGCCCGCTCCGGAGTACATCGCGGGTGCCGGTCGTGGGCCGGTCAATGCCCGTGAAGAGGTGCTGTGTGCTGCCTTTGCGCAGGTTCTCGGTCTCGACGGCGTGGGCGTTGATGACGACTTCTTCGCCCTTGGCGGCCACTCGCTCATGGCGGTTCACTTGGTGCAGGTGCTGCGCGAGCGCGGAGTTTCGATCTCGGTGCGGGCGTTGTTCCAGAGCCCGACGGTGGCCGGTCTCGCGACGGCCGCTGGGCCGGTACGGGTGGAGGTCCCGCCGAATCTGATTCCCGCGGACGCGGTGGAGATCACGCCGGGGATGCTCCCGCTGGTGGAGCTGGACGCGGGTGAGATCGAGCGGATCGTCGCGACTGTCGAGGGCGGCGCGGCGAACATCGCGGACATCTACCCCCTTGCCCCCCTCCAGGAAGGCCTGCTGTTCCACCACCTCCTGGCCGATGGCGGCGAAGACGCCTACGTCATGCCCACGGTGCTGGAGTTCGACTCGCGTGAGCGGCTCGACGGCTTCACCGCAGCCTTGCAGAAAGTCATCGACCGGTACGACATCCTCCGGACCTCCATCGTGTGGCAGGGCCTGCGGGAGCCGGTTCAGGTGGTGCGGCGTCACGCGGTCCTCCCGGTGACCGAAGTGGCACTGGACCCGCACGGCGGCGAACCGGCTGAACAGCTCCTGGAGCGCGTCGGCCTTTCGATGGACCTGAAGCAGGCACCGCTTATCCACGTCCAGACGGCGGCCGCGCTGGGGAGTGACCAGTGGCTCGCGCTGATCCGCGTACACCACATGGTGCAGGACCATACGGCGCTGGAGATCGTGTTCGGAGAGGTGGAGGCCTTCCTCACCGGACGCGGCGACGCGCTGCCGCAGCCACTGCTCTTCCGCGACTTCGTGGCTCAGACGCGTGGAGCGGAGTCCCGTGCGGAGCACGAGCGATACTTCGCCGAGCTGCTCGGTGATGTGACCGAGCCGACGGCGCCGTTCGACGTCGTCGACGTACGCAGCACCGGCGCGAACTCGGTCCACGAAGTCGTACCGCTGGGGGCGGAGTTGACCGCCCGACTGCGTCAGGCGTCGATACGCCTCGGGGCGAGCACTGCGACCGTGCTGCATGTGGCCTGGGCGCGCGTACTAGCGGTGCTCAGCGGCCGCGACGACGTCGTCTTCGGCACCGTGCTGTTCGGACGGATGAACGCGGGTGCCGGTTCGGACCGGGTGCCGGGCCCCTTCATCAACACCCTTCCCGTACGGGTGCGCACCCACGACATGGGCGTCACGACGGCGGTATCCGCGATGCGCGGTCAGCTGGCGGAGCTGCTGGAGCATGAACATGCGCCGCTGGCACTCGCACAGCAGGCCAGCGGAGTTCCCGCCGACACACCGCTGTTCACCTCCTTCTTCAACTACCGGCACAACAAAAGCCGACAAGACGATGACGAACAGCGCAATCACGGCACGGAGGGAATCCGGCTGTTGCTCGCCCAGGAACGGAGCAACTTCCCGCTCGGGGTCTCGGTGGACGACGACGGGCACAGCATCGAGCTGTCCGTGGAGGCGGTCACATCGATTGATCCACAGGCCGTGGGACGACTGCTGCGCACGGCGGTCGGAAACCTCCTGTGCTCGCTCGAGGACGGTGTGGACGCACCGCTGAGTGCGGTGGATGTGCTGGGTGCAGCGGAGCGTGAGCTGGTGGTGTCGGGCTGGAATGACACGGTGGTTGAGGTTGCTTCGGTGATGGTGCCGGAGTTGTTCGCGGCGCATGTGGCGGCTTCGCCGGGTGCGGTTGCGGTGGTGTTCGATGGTGTGGAGGTTTCGTACGGGGAGCTGGATGCCCGTGCCAATCGTCTTGCTCATCACCTGATCGGTCAGGGTGTGGGTGCGGAGTCGGTGGTGGGTCTGTGTCTGCCGCGCGGGGTGGACATGGTTGCTTCCATTCTGGCGGTGTGGAAGGCCGGTGGTGCGTATGTGCCGCTGGATCCTGAGCTGCCGGTGGAGCGGCTGGCGTTCATGGTGGTGGACAGTGGTGCCCGGGTGGTGGTGGGCCGGCGTGATGGTGTGCCGGTCGGGGCCGAGTCGGTGGTGTGGGTGGATGATCCGGCGCTGGCCTCTGATCCTGCGCTGGCGGCTGCTGAGGCGGGTGCGCCTGATGTCAGGGTGGGGCCGGAGGGTCTGGCGTACGTCATTTACACGTCGGGTTCGACGGGTGTGCCGAAGGGTGTGGCTGTCGAGCATGCGGCGATGGCGAACATGGTGTCGGTGTTCGGTCCGTTGATGGATGTCGGTCCTGGTGTTCCGGTGCTGCAGTTCGCTTCGTTCAATTTTGATGCGTCGGTGCTGGATGTGGCGGTGACGCTGGCGTGCGGTGGTGTGCTGGTAGTGGCCACCGCCGCCGAGCGGGCCGAGCCGGCTCTGCTGCGCGAGCTCGCGCGGTCGGCCGGCGTACGCGCGGCCAGCCTCGTGCCGTCCTTGCTGGCGGTGTTGGAGCTGGACGACCTGGCCGGTGTCGGTCCGATCGTCGTCGGATCCGAGGCGATCGAGCCCGCACTCGCCCGTGCCTGGGCGCGCGGCCGCCGCCTGCTCCACGCCTACGGTCCCACCGAGGCCGCCGTCATCACGGCCGTCGAGCAAGTGGACCCCGGCGGCCACGGCACGGTTCCGATCGGCGGCCCTGTCTCGAACACCCGGATGTACGTCCTCGACGCCAGGCTGCGGCCGGTCCCGGTCGGCGTGGTGGGCGAGCTGTACATCACCGGCGCGCAGCTGGCGCGCGGGTACGTGGGACGCGCTGACCTGACGGCGGAGCGTTTCGTAGCCTGTCCGTTCAAGAGCGGCGCACGGATGTACCGCACCGGCGACCTGGTGCACCGGTCGGCTGACGGCCGACTGGTTTTCGCCGGGCGCGCCGACGAGCAGGTGAAGATCCGTGGTTTCCGGATCGAGCTGGGTGAGGTCCGGTCCGTGGTGGCCGAGCATCCGCTGGTGGAGCAGGCCGTGGTAGTGGCACGTGAGGACGTGCCGGGGGACAAGCGCCTGGTCGCATACGTCGTCGCGGACGCGCAGGCCGATGAATTGGCCCTCTCCGTATGCGAGTTGGCCAGTCAACGCCTGCCGGCGTATATGGTTCCGTCGGCTGTCGTGGTGTTGGACGGACTCCCGCTGACAGTGAACGGGAAGCTGGACCGCAAGGCGTTGCCCGCCCCTGAGGCACCTTCCGCGGTGAGCGCGGGGAGGCGTCCGGGTACGGTCCAGGAGGAGATTCTGTGCACCGTGTTCGCCGAGGTTCTGGGCGTTGAGAGCATCGGTGTCGAGGAGGACTTCTTCGCCAGAGGTGGTCACTCCCTGCTCGCCATCCGGCTGGTGAGCCGGATCCGGACCGTACTGGGTGTGGAGGTCCCGCTTCGTGAACTGTTCGAGGCGTCGACTCCGGCAGCCCTCGCGGCCCGGCTGACGGGTGCGGGCAGCGCCCGGTCGGCACTGACGAGGATGGAGCGCCCCGAGCGGATTCCGCTGTCCTACGCCCAGCGCCGTCTCTGGTTCGTCGGACAGCTGGAAGGACCCAGCGCGACCCACAACGTTCCGGTCGCCCTGCGGCTGTCCGGTGAGGTGGATCACGCGGCCATGGACTCCGCCTTGCGGGATGTGATCGGCAGGCATGAGGTGCTGCGCACGGTCTTCCCGACCCTCGAGGGTGAGCCGTATCAGCGCATCCTGGCGCCGGACGAGTTCGCGTGGGGGCTGTCGGTGGCCGAGCCGGTCTCGCCGGCGGATCTGGATGACGCGGTGGCCGGGGCTGCCGGATACGCCTTCGACCTGGCGTCGGAGATTCCGATCCGGGCCTGGCTCTTCTCCGTGGGGGCCGAGGATCACGTGCTGGTGGTCGTGGTCCACCACATCGCCAGCGACGGCTGGTCGACCGGACCTTTGGCCAGAGACCTGTCCACCGCTTACGAGGCGCGGCGCGCGGGACAGAGGCCCCAGTGGGAGCCGCTGCCGGTGCAGTACGCCGACTACGCCCTGTGGCAGCGGGACCTGCTCGGCGACGAGCAGGACCAGGACAGCCTGGTTGCCCAACAGGTCGAATACTGGCGTGGGGTGCTGGAGGGCGCTCCGGAGGAGTTGGGGCTGCCTTTCGATCATGTGCGGCCGGCGGTGGCGGGTCATCGTGGGCATGGTGTGCCGGTGGAGGTTCCGGCTGGGGTTCATGCGCGGTTGGTGGGGGTGGCGCGGGCCGAGGGTGTGACGGTGTTCATGGTGTTGCAGGCGGCGCTTGCGGTGCTGTTGTCGCGGCTTGGTGCGGGTACGGATATCCCGATCGGTTCGCCGAATGCGGGGCGTACGGATGAGGCGTTGGAGGACTTGGTCGGGTTCTTCATCAATACGTTGGTGGTGCGTACGGATCTGTCGGGTGATCCGACGTTTCGTGAGGTGTTGGGGCGGGTGCGGGAGCGGAGTCTTTCGGGGTTCGCGCATCAGGACGTGCCGTTCGAGCGTCTGGTGGAGGAGCTGGCTCCCGTTCGTTCGATGGGCCGCCACGCACTGTTCCAGGTGATGCTGACGTTGCAGAACACCGGACAGGCGGTGCTTGACCTGCAGGGCCTGCGTGTTCAGTCGATGCCAGCCGGTGATGCGTCGGCGAAGTTCGATCTGGATGTGATCGTGGGTGAGGAGTTCGACGGGTTTGGTGTGCCGGCTGGTATTCGTGGGTGGGTGACGGGTGCGGCGGATCTGTTCGAGCCGGAGTCGGTGTCGCGGCTGGTTGGCCAGTTGGTGCGGGTGCTGGAGTTGGTGGCGGGTGATCCGGGGACGCGGTTGAGTGCGGTGGACGTGCTTGATGAGGCGGGGCGTCGTCGGGTGCTGGTGGAGTGGAATGACACGGATGCTTCTGTGCGGGTGGGCACGGTGGCGGAGTTGTTCGAGGTTCAGGTGGCGCGGGTGCCGGGTGCGGTGGCCGTGGTGACGGAGTGTGGGGAGGTGACGTACGGGGAGCTTGATGTGCGGGCGAACCGGCTGGCGCGTCATCTGGTGGGTCTGGGTGTGGGTCCGGAGTCGGTGGTTGCCGTGTGTATGGAGCGCGGTGTGGATCTGATGGTGGCGTTGCTGGCTGTGTTGAAGGCTGGTGGTGCGTATATGCCGGTGGATCCGGAGTATCCGGCGGAGCGTGTCGCGTACATGCTTGAGGATGCGCGGCCGGTGGTGGTACTGGCTTCGGTGGACACCGTCCCAGTGGTTCCGTCGGGTATCGCGAAGGTGGTGGTGGACGATCCCGCGCTGGTCGAGGTGCTGGCCGGAATGGACGGCACGGTGCCGGATGACCGTGTTCTGCGGGTTGAGCATCCTGCGTATGTGATTTATACGTCGGGTTCGACGGGCCGGCCGAAGGGTGTGCTGGTGTCGCATGCGGGTGTGGCGAGTTTGGTGGAGGGCC
>NZ_JBEOXE010000139.1:0-5447 GCF_040296485.1 Streptomyces sp. NPDC002138
TGGCGGCCTGGCGGCCTGCGGCCTGTGGCCTGGCGGCCTGGCGGCCTGCGGCCTGTGGCCTGGCGGCCTGGCGGCCTGCGGCCTGTGGCCTGGCGACCGCCTGGCGACCTGTGGCCTGGTGGCCTGCGGCCTGCGCCCTGGCGGCGTACGCCCCCAGTGGCTTTCGCGCCCTGAGGGACGGTCCTCCTTGGGCGCAGGCCCGGGCCTGCGCCCAAGCAGGCCCGGGCCTGCGCCCCCACCCCGCGCCCCAGCCCCGGCCCCCACGTGGCCCCGGCCCAGTGCCCCCCACGACCCCCGCCCCGGCAAGGGGCCCGGGTGGGTGTGGGGCGGGTTTGGCAGGATGGGGGCGTGTTCCAGGGCTCAGGGGGTGTCGTGGTGGGTTCGTCGTGGAGTGGTCGGCCGCTCGTCGGGGTGGGGTGGCTCGCGGAGTCGCTCGGGGAGGACGGGGTCGTCGTGGTCGACGCCTCCGTGGGGGCGCACCGGGGGGTGGCGCGGCGGATCGCCGGGGCGCGGCCGTTCGATCTCGACGGGGCGTTCAGCGATCACGCCGCCGCCGCGCCGCACACCATGCCCGGCGCCGCGGCCTTCACCGCCGCCGTCCGCGGCCTCGGGATCGACGACACCAGCACGGTCGTCGTCTACGACGGCGCGGGGATCTACTCCAGCGCCCGCGCCTGGTGGATGCTGCGGGCCATGGGCTTCGACCGGGCCGCCGTGCTCGACGGCGGGCTGCCCGCCTGGGAGGCGGCCGGGCTGCCGGTCGAGGCCGCGCCCGCCGCGTACGACGGCCCGCCCGGCACCTTCACCGCCCGCCCCCGCCCGGGCCTGTTCGTGGACAGCGCCGCCGTCACCGCGGCCCTCGCCGACCCGGCCCGCGCGGCCGTCCTCGACGCCCGCACCCGCGAGCGCTTCGCCGGCACCGCCCCCGAACCCCGCCCCGGCCTGCGCGGCGGACACATGCCCGGCGCGCTCAGCCTCCCCTTCGGCGACCTCCAGCGGAACGGCGCCATGCTCCCCGACGCCGAACTCCGCGCCGCCTTCCGAGCGTCGGCCGCCGACCGGGAGCGGCTGTACGTCAGCTGCGGGTCGGGGGTCACCGCCTGCGTGCTCGCGCTGGGGGCCGTACTGGCCGGATATCCGGATCCGGCCGTCTACGACGGCTCGTGGAGCGAATGGGGCATGCCCGGCGAACTGCCCGTCGCCACCGGCCCCTGAACTCCCGCCCGCGCCCGGGGGTGGTGCTGGCCCCACCCCCGGAGCGGGTAGCAGCGCCATCGATCGCGGGCGCCCGCCCGGCCAGACTCGGGGCATGACTTCACGCCGCGCCCTCACCCCGCCGGTCACGGCCTTCGCCGCGCTCGCCACCCTGCTGCTCGCCTCGGGCTGCAGCCCCGATCTCTTCGGCGGGGACCAGGAGATGACGCGGACGGCGAGCGCCGACGCCACGGTCACCGAGGCCGTCACCTCCGTCGAGGTGCGGAACTCCCGCCGCGGCTCCATCGAGGTGGTCCCCGCCGCCGGGCCCGGGGTCACGATCCACCGCACCGTCCACTACCGCGGTGACAGCGTGCCGCACCCCGGCCAGCGGGTCTCCGGTGGCGCCCTCACCTTCACCGACGACTGCGGCGGCGGCGCCTCCTGCTACATCGACTACCGGCTGGAGGTCCCGGCCCCGGCCAAGGTCAAGCTGGGCAGCAGCAGCGGTTCCATCAAGGTGACGGGGGTGGCGGAGGCCGAGCTGGCCGCCAGCTCCGGCTCGGTGCGCGCCGAGCGGATCGCCGGGGCGCTGCGCGTCTCGACCTCCTCCGGGGAAATCACGGGCACGGCGCTCGGCGGGTCCACGGCCGAGGTGGACTCCAGCTCGGGCGACGCCAGCCTGGACTTCACGCGGACCCCCGCCTCGGTCAAGGCCGAGGCGGGGGTCCGGGGAGGTCACCCTGCGCGTCCCCGGGGGTCCGTACCGCGTCGACGTGGAGAGCGGTTCCGGTGCGCGCGAGGTCTCGGTGCCCACGGACCCGGCGGCCGCGTCGCGCCTGACCGTGCGCACCAGCTCGGGTGACGTGAAGATCGCGGCCTCCTGACCGTCCGATACGCCGTCATCCCGCTGCCCGGGACCCGCGTGAGCCGAGGGGGACGCCCGGGTCGGCGTACGAGTCGACGCGCCCGGGGTGGCGGCGTGCCGCGGGTTGCGCGGCGGCACGCCGAAGCCGAACGGGCCTTCCGCCGGGGCCGGGTTCACGGCGGCCTGCCGGAGGTGCGCCGACGGCTGACCCGCCGTCACGTGAGCACCGCCCCGCTCCCGGCCGTGGCGGCACCGGGCGGCGCCGACGGTACGTGAAGAGACGTCCTAGCCCAGCCAGACCAGCATCGCGTCGCCCGCCGCCGCCGCGTCCCGGAAGAACGGCAGTAGCGCGTCGTAGTGGGCGAGGACGCCCGCCAGCGGATCGCCGCGCTCCCAGGCGTGCACCGGATACACATCGGCCCGGGCGAGGTCCGCCGGGCCGACCCCCGCCGCCAGCCGGGCGCTCCCCGTCGCCGCCAGGGCCGCGGCGGCGGTACGGACCTGCTCCGGGGTGAGGCAGCGGGGCGGCCCGTAGCTCCAGCTCCCCTCGCCGTGCCAGGGCAGGGCCTCCTCCCCGTGCGCGATGTCCACGGGGAACCCGAGGCGCCGGGTCAGGAACCCGAGGGCGTCCCAGGCCCTCCCGCTGCTGTGCCACCGGCCCCCGCCCGCCGCATCCGCCGCCCCCGCGTCCGCCGCCCCCGCGTCCGCCACGCGGGCCTCCGCCACGCACGCCTCGACCCACGCGCGATCGCGCCGGGCGCGCTCCAGCTCGTCGGCCGTCAGCCGGATGTAGCCCCCGAGGATGCTCATGCGCGAAGGGTAGGGCGCACCACTGACAGCGGCTCCAACTGCCGTTCGCCCCGGGCGAACGCTTCCTCGGGAACATACGGCGACGCACAAGCATTGAGTCGGCATAGCTCAACTTCGCTGCCGGAGGGAAAATCATGGCTTCGACGTCCGTAACGCTCACTCTGCCCGTGCTGCCGCTTGACGGCGAGGTCGTGCTGCCGGGGATGGTCGTTCCGCTGGACCTGTCCGACTCGGAGGTGCGTGCTGCCGTCGAGGCCGCCCAGGCCGCCGCCGGGACCGGGAAGCCGCGGGTGCTGCTCGTGCCCCGGGTGGACGGGAAGTACGCCGGGACCGGGGTCCTGGGCACGGTCGAGCAGGTCGGACGGCTGTCCGACGGCGATCCCGGGGCCCTGATCCGGGGCCGGGGGCGGGTCCGGATCGGGGCCGGCACCACCGGGCCCGGGGCCGCGCTCTGGGTGGAGGGCGAGACGGTGGACGAGCAGGTGCCCGACCCGCTGCCCGGGGCCGTCGCCGAGCTGGTCAAGGAGTACAAGGCCCTCGCCACCAGCTGGCTCAAGAAGCGCGGCGCCTGGCAGGTCGTGGACCGGGTGCAGCAGATCGAGGGCGTCTCGGCCCTCGCCGACAACTCCGGCTACTCGCCCTTCCTGACGATGGAGCAGAAGCTTCAGCTGCTGGAGACGGCCGACGCCGTCGCCCGCCTGCGGCTCGCCGTGAAGATGCTCAGCGACCACCTCGCCGAGCAGGACGTGGCCGAGTCCATCGCCAAGGACGTACAGGAAGGCGTCGACAAGCAGCAGCGCGAATTCCTGCTGCGGCGTCAGCTGGAGGCCGTGCGCAAGGAACTGCGCGAGCTGAACGGCGAGAAGGAGGGCGAGGAGTCCGACGACTACCGCGTCCGCGTCGAGGGCGCCGACCTGCCCGAGAAGGTCCGCGAGGCCGCCCTCAAGGAGGTCGAGAAGCTGGAGCGCGCCAGCGACCAGTCGCCCGAGGGCTCCTGGATCCGCACCTGGCTGGACACCGTGCTGGAGCTGCCCTGGAACGAGCGGACCGAGGACGAGTACGACATCCAGGGCGCCCGCGCGATCCTCGACGCCGAGCACGCCGGGCTGAGCGACGTGAAGGACCGGATCACCGAGTACCTGGCCGTGCGCAAGCGCCGGTCCGAGCGCGGGATGGGCGTCGTCGGCGGCCGCCGCGGCGGGGCCGTGCTGGCCCTGGTCGGGCCGCCCGGAGTCGGCAAGACCTCGCTCGGCGAGTCCGTGGCGCACGCCATGGGACGCAAGTTCGTCCGGGTCGCGCTCGGCGGCGTACGGGACGAGGCCGAGGTCCGCGGCCACCGGCGGACGTACGTCGGCGCGCTGCCCGGCCGGATCGTGCGGGCCATCAAGGAGGCCGGGTCCATGAACCCGGTGGTGCTCCTCGACGAGATCGACAAGGTGGGCTCCGACTACCGGGGCGACCCGGCGGCCGCGCTGCTCGAGGTCCTCGACCCGGCGCAGAACCACACCTTCCGGGACCACTACCTCGAGGTCGAGCTGGACCTCAGCGACGTGGTCTTCCTGGCCACCGCCAATGTGCTGGAGTCGATCCCGGAGGCGCTGGCCGACCGGATGGAGCTCGTCCGGCTCGACGGCTACACCGAGGACGAGAAGGTCGTCATCGCCCGGGACCACCTGCTGCCCCGGCAGCTGGAGCGGGCCGGACTGGCCGTCGAGGAGGTCACCCTCGGCGAGGACGCGCTGCGCAAGCTGGCGGGGGAGTACACCCGCGAGGCGGGCGTGCGCACCCTGGAGCGGTCCATCGCGCGGCTGCTGCGCAAGGTCGCCTCGCAGCACGAACTGGGCGAGCGGGAGCTGCCCTTCCGGATCGGCGCGGACGACCTGCGGAGCCTGATCGGGCGGCCGCACCACGTGCCCGAGGCGGGTCAGGACCCGGCCGAGCGGCGCACCGCCGTCCCCGGCGTGGCCACCGGCCTCGCGGTGACCGGCGCGGGTGGCGACGTCCTCTTCGTGGAGGCCTCGCTGGCCGATCCGGAGACCGGGGCCGCCGGGCTCACCCTCACCGGCCAGCTCGGTGACGTGATGAAGGAGTCGGCGCAGATCGCGCTCAGCTTCCTGCGCTCGCACGGCGCGGAGCTGGAGCTGCCGGTCGCCGACCTCAAGGACCGGGGCGTGCACATCCACTTCCCGGCGGGCGCGGTCCCCAAGGACGGCCCGAGCGCGGGCATCACGATGACCACGGCGCTGGCCTCGCTGCTGTCCGGACGCCAGGTGCGCACGGACGTGGCGATGACGGGCGAGGTGTCGCTGACCGGGCGGGTGCTGCCGATCGGCGGGGTCAAGCAGAAGCTGCTGGCCGCGCACCGGGCCGGGATCACCACCGTGATCATCCCGAAGCGCAATGAGGCGGACCTGGACGACGTACCGGCCGAGGTGCTGGAGCGGCTGGAGGTGCACCCGGTGACGGACGTGCGGCAGGTGCTGGAGCTGGCCCTGTCGGCGGCCGCGGAGCCGGTGGTCGTGGTGGCGGCCTGACCGCGGCGCCCGGGCCGGGCGGCCGCTCCGGGCGCCTCGCC
>NZ_JBEOXE010000140.1:0-5257 GCF_040296485.1 Streptomyces sp. NPDC002138
GTCCAGGCGGTGGTGGCTGCTCATCCGCGGGTCGCGCAGGCGGCGGTGGTGGCGCGTGAGGATGTGCCGGGTGATGTGCGTCTGGTGGCGTATGTCGTGCCGGGTGGTGGGGTGGATGGTCTGCCGGTTTCGGTGCGGGAGTTCGCGGGTGCTCGGCTGCCGGAGTACATGGTGCCTTCGGCTGTCGTGGTGCTGGACGAGCTGCCGGTGACGGTGAACGGCAAGCTCGACCGCAAGGCCCTGCCCGCTCCGGAGTACATCGCGGGTGCCGGTCGTGGGCCGGTCAATGCCCGCGAAGAGGTGCTGTGTGCTGCCTTCGCGCAGGTTCTCGGTCTCGACGGCGTGGGCGTGGACGACGACTTCTTCGCCCTCGGCGGCCACTCGCTCATGGCAATTCAGCTCGTGGAGCAGCTGCGTCTGCGTGGGGTGTCGGTGTCGGTGCGGGCGTTGTTCCAGACCCCGACGGTGGCCGGCCTCGCGACGGCCGCTGGGCCGGTACGGGTGGAGGTCCCGCCGAATCTGATCCCCGCGGACGCGGTGGAGATCACGCCGGGGATGCTTCCGCTGGTGGAGCTGGACGCGGGTGAGATCGAGCGGATCGTCGCGACTGTCGAGGGCGGCGCGGCGAACATCGCCGACATCTACCCCCTTGCCCCTCTCCAGGAGGGTCTGCTGTTCCACCACCTCCTGGCCGATGGCGGCGAGGACGCCTACGTCATGCCCACGGTGCTGGAGTTCGACTCGCGTGAGCGGCTCGACGGCTTCACCGCAGCCTTGCAGCAGGTCATCGACCGGCACGACATCTTCCGCACCGGCATCGTGTGGGAGGGGCTGCGGGAGCCGGTTCAGGTGGTGCGGCGTCACGCGGTCCTCCCGGTGACCGAAGTGGCACTGGACCCGAAGGACGCGGATCCGGTCCGGCAACTGGTCGCAGTCGGCGGCCTGTCGGTGGACATCGTGCAGGCCCCGCTCATCCGGATGCTGGCGGCGCCGGCCCCCGAGGGTGATCAGTGGCTGGCCCTGGTGATGGTGCACCACATGGTGCAGGACCACACCGGGCTGGAAATCGTCTTCGAGGAGGTAGATGCGTTCCTCGCCGGGCGTGGCGACACGCTGCCGGACCCGCTGCCGCTCCGCGACTTCGTGGCGCAGGCCCGGGGCGGGGCGGCGCGTGCCGAGCACGAGCGGTACTTCGGCGGGCTGCTGGGTGATGTGACCGAGCCGACGGCGCCGTTCGGGCTGGTCGATGTGCGGGGTAACGGCGCGGACTCGCGGCGTGTCTTCACGCCGATCTCCGCCGAGGTGAGTGGGAGGCTGCGCGATGTGGCACGGCGGCTGGGAGCCAGTCCGGCCACGGTGATGCATGTGGCGTGGTCGCGGCTGCTGGCCGCGGTGAGCGGCCGTGATGATGTCGTGTTCGGCACGGTGCTGTTCGGCCGGATGAACGCAGGCGCAGGGTCGCACCGGGTACCGGGCCCCTTCATCAACACCCTGCCAGTACGTGTGCGTACCGGGGAGCTCGGTGCGCGGGAGTCCATTTCCGCCATGCGTGACCAGCTGGCCGACCTGTTGGAGCACGAGCACGCGCCGCTCGCGGTGGCGCAGCGGGCCAGCGGAGTGGCGGGCAGCACACCTCTGTTCACCTCGATGCTCAACTACCGGCACAACCTTCCCCGAACCGCCGAGCCGAGTGCGGAGCGGGCTGAGGGCGCCGAGCCGGGCGGCATCAGGCCACTGTTCAGCCAGGAGCGCGACAACTTCCCGCTGTCGGTCTCGGTCGACGACGACGGCACGGACCTGGGGCTTGCCGTGGACGCGGTCGCGCCGATCGATCCGCGTGCTGTGGGTCTGCTGCTCAGTACCGCGACCGGCAATCTGGTGGCGGCGTTGGAGCGGGTGCTGGACGGCGGCGAGGACGTGCCGCTGGGCGCCGTGGACGTGTTGGACGCGGATGAGCGGCATCGTGTTCTGGACGCGTGGAACGACACGGCGGTGGATTTCGGGACTGCGACGTACGCGGATCAGTTCGCCGCCCAGGCGGTACTGACTCCGGCTGCGAGGGCTGTTGTGGCCGCGGACGGCGAGCTGTCGTTCGCGGAACTGGAGGGGCGGGCGAACCGGCTCGCCCGGCACCTGGTGGCTCTGGGCGTGGGCCCGGAGTCGGTGGTGGCCGTGGCGATGGAGCGCGGGGTCGGCGTGGTGGTCGCGCTGCTGGCCGTGCTGAAGGCCGGCGGGGCGTACATGCCGGTGGATCCGGAGTATCCGGCGGACCGTGTCGCCTACATGCTGGAGGACGCCCGGCCTGTGGTGGTCCTGTGTGAGCGGACGACGGTGGAGCTGGTGTCGTCCTGCGATGCCCGGCTGGTGTCCCTGGACGCACCCGAGGTCGAGCAGGCCCTTGCCGCCCTGCCGGTGGACCCGCGCGGTGAGGGCGAGTGGGCGGCGCCCTTGCCCGGGCACCCGGCATACGTGATCTACACCTCCGGTTCGACGGGCCGTCCGAAGGGCGTAGTCATCCCGCACGAGGGCCTGAGCAACCTGTCGGGATTCCACCGTGCGGGTGTGATCGCCGGTGCCGGGCGGCGGATGCGGGTGGCGCTGACGGCGTCGCTGTCGTTCGACACCTCGTGGGAAGGGCTGCTGTGGATGGCGGCCGGCCACGAGCTGCATGTGATCCCGGACGACCTGCGCCGTGACGCGTCCCTGCTGGTGCGGCACATTGCGGAGAACGCCATCGAGGTCCTGGATGTCACTCCCAGCTACGCCGAGCAGCTGGTCGAGGAAGGCCTGCTGGAGGATCCGGTTCACCGTCCCAAGGTGCTGCTGATCGGTGGCGAGGCCGCGGGTACGGCACTGTGGGAGCGGGCGCGGGCCGCCGAAGGCACCCGGTGCGTCAACCTGTACGGCCCGACCGAGGCCAGCGTGGACACCCTGTGGGTCGACGCGGCGGAAACCGTGGCGCCGCTGGTGGGCCGGCCGCTCGCGAACACGCGCGCCTTCGTGCTGGACGGTGCGCTCCGTCCAGTCGGTGCGGGGATCGTCGGCGAGCTGTATCTTGCGGGCGCCAGCCTGGCGCGCGGCTATCTGGGACGGTCGGCGCTGACGGCAGAGCGTTTCGTCGCCTGTCCCTTCGAGTCTGCCGACCGGATGTACCGCACGGGTGACCTGGTGCGCTGGGACCAGGAAGGACGGCTGGAGTACCTGGGCCGGGCGGACGACCAGGTGAAGATCCGCGGTTTCCGCATCGAGCTCGGCGAGGTCGAAACGGTGGTGGGCGCCCACCCGCAGGTGTCCCAGGCTGCGGTGCTCGCCCGAGAGGACCGCCCAGGAGACAAGCGCCTCGTGGCCTACGTCGTGGCCGACGGAGGCGCGGAACTTCCCAGCAGGATCCGCGACTTCGTCGGGACGCGGCTGCCCGCCTACATGGTTCCGGCAGCGGTCGTGGTGCTTGAGGCATTCCCGCTCTCGGTGAACGGGAAGCTCGACCGCAAGGCCCTCCCGGCGCCGGACTTCGCAGCCATGGCAAGCGCCGGCCGCAAGCCTTCGGACCGTCAGGAACAGTCCCTGTGCGCCGTGTTCGCCCAAGTACTCGGACTCCCGACGGTCGGCGTGGACGACGACTTCTTCGCGTTGGGCGGGCACTCACTGCTGGCGGTCCGGCTGATCAGTCAGATCCGGGCAGTGATGGGTGTGGAGGTACCACTGAGGGTGCTGTTGGCAGCGCCGACGGTGGCAGGACTTGCAAAGCAACTTGGAACACAAGAGTCAGCTAGGCCGGCGCTGCGGCCGATGCGCAACCAGAAGGAGTCCTGATGATTCCCTTGTCATTCGCTCAGCGTCGTCTGTGGTTCATCGACCAGCTCGAAGGCCCCGGCGCGACCTACAACATCCCGATGGTGCTGAGGCTGTCGAGCTCCCTCGACCAGGCTGCCCTGAACGCGGCCCTGCGGGACGTCATCGGACGCCACGAGGTGCTGCGCACCGTCTTCGGAGTCGAAGACGGCGAGCCCTACCAGCAGATCCTCGAGCTCGACGAGCTGCAGTGGGAGCTCACGACGGAGGAGGTGGCGCCCGCCGACCTGGACGCCGCGATCGCCACGGCCAAGGGATACGCCTTCGACCTGTCCGCCGAAGCACCGATACGCGCTTCGCTGCTCTCCACCGCCCATGAAGAGCACATCCTCGTCGTGGTGGTCCACCACATCGCCGGTGACGGCTGGTCCATGGGCCCGCTGTCGCGGGACGTGCGCGCGGCGTACGAGGCTCGTTGCGCAGGCCACGCTCCCGAGTGGGAGCCGCTGCCGGTGCAGTACGCCGACTACGCGCTCTGGCAGCGCGAGCTGCTCGGCGACACGGCCGACCCGCAGAGCGTGGCCGCCGGCCAGATCGCTTACTGGCGGCAGGCGCTGGCGGACATCCCGGAAGAGCTGGAACTGCCCTTTGACCACGGCCGCCCGGCCGTGGCGAGCCACCAGGGCCGCAGTCTGCCGCTGGCGGTCCCGGCCGACGTGCACGCCCGGATGACGGAACTCGCACAGGCCGAGGGCGCCACCGTCTTCATGGTCCTCCAGGCCACGCTGGCGGTGCTGCTCTCCCGTCTCGGCGCCGGCACCGACATCCCGGTCGGTGTGGCTGTGGCCGGACGTACCGACGTGGCACTGGACGACCTCGTCGGCTTCTTCGTCAACACGCTGGTGCTGCGTACGGACCTGTCGGGAGACCCGACGTTCCGCGAGGTGCTCGGACGGGTCCGGGAGACCGGGTGGGAGGCGTTCGCCCACCAGGACATACCGTTCGAGAAGCTGGTCGAGGAGCTGGCGCCGACTCGTTCGCTGGCCCGCCACCCACTCTTCCAGGTGATGCTCACCATGGAGGAGGGAGCGGCACCGGGGAGCGCGCCGACCGATGTCGACGCGCCGGGCGAGCCGGCCCCGGCTGCTGCCAAGGTCGACCTTGAGGTGAGCGCGAGCGAGCTCTTCGACGCCACGGGTGCGCCGGCCGGCCTGCACGGCTCGGTGATCACGGCGGTCGATCTGTTCGACCTGGAGTCGGCCGAGCGACTGGTGACTCGCTGGACTCGGCTGATGGAACAGCTCGTTGCCGAGCCCGAGCTGCGGCTTGGTGAGGTGGATGTGCTGGGTGAGGTGGAGCGTCGTCGGGTCGTTGTTGAGTGGAATGACACGTCTGCTGTGGTGCCTGGGGGTACGGTTGCGGATTTGTTTGAGGCGCAGGTGGCGCGGACGCCTGATGCGGTTGC
>NZ_JBEOXE010000141.1:2066-5222 GCF_040296485.1 Streptomyces sp. NPDC002138
AGGCCAAGTTTTTAAGGGCACACGGTGGATGCCTTGGCACCAGGAACCGATGAAGGACGTGAGAGGCCGCGATAGGCCCCGGGGAGCTGCCAACTGAGCTTTGATCCGGGGGTGTCCGAATGGGGAAACCCGGCAGTCGTCATGGGCTGTCACCCACTGCTGAACACATAGGCAGTGTGGAGGGAACGCGGGGAAGTGAAACATCTCAGTACCCGCAGGAAGAGAAAACAACCGTGATTCCGGGAGTAGTGGCGAGCGAAACCGGATCAGGCCAAACCGTATGCGTGTGATACCCGGCAGGGGTTGCGCATGCGGGGTTGTGGGAATTCTTTTGATCGGTCTGCCGGCCGGTCGGCGAGTCAGAAACCGTTGATGTAGTCGAAGGACATGCGAAAGGTCCGGCGTAGAGGGTAAGACCCCCGTAGACGAAACATCAGCGGCTTGCTTAAGAATCTCCCAAGTAGCACGGGGCCCGAGAAATCCCGTGTGAATCTGGCGGGACCACCCGCTAAGCCTAAATATTCCCTGGTGACCGATAGCGGATAGTACCGTGAGGGAATGGTGAAAAGTACCGCGGGAGCGGAGTGAAATAGTACCTGAAACCGTGTGCCTACAAGCCGTGGGAGCGTCGCGCATTGAGTTTACTCAATGCGTCGTGACTGCGTGCCTTTTGAAGAATGAGCCTGCGAGTTAGCGGTGTGTAGCGAGGTTAACCCGTGTGGGGAAGCCGTAGCGAAAGCGAGTCCGAATAGGGCGATTGAGTTGCACGCTCTAGACCCGAAGCGGAGTGATCTAGCCATGGGCAGGTTGAAGCGGAGGTAAGACTTCGTGGAGG
Source organism: Streptomyces sp. NPDC002138 (assembly GCF_040296485.1). Lineage (NCBI taxonomy): Bacteria > Bacillati > Actinomycetota > Actinomycetes > Kitasatosporales > Streptomycetaceae > Streptomyces > Streptomyces sp. NPDC002138. The sequence goes on from NZ_JBEOXE010000141.1 coordinate 2,902, forward strand.
ACCGAACCCACCAGGGTTGAAAACCTGGGGGATGACCTGTGGTTAGGGGTGAAAGGCCAATCAAACTCCGTGATAGCTGGTTCTCCCCGAAATGCATTTAGGTGCAGCGTCACGTGTTTCTTGCCGGAGGTAGAGCACTGGATAGGCGATGGGCCCTACCGGGTTACTGACCTTAGCCAAACTCCGAATGCCGGTAAGTGAGAGCGTGGCAGTGAGACTGTGGGGGATAAGCTCCATGGTCGAGAGGGAAACAGCCCAGAGCATCGACTAAGGCCCCTAAGCGTACGCTAAGTGGGAAAGGATGTGGAGTCGCAGAGACAACCAGGAGGTTGGCTTAGAAGCAGCCACCCTTGAAAGAGTGCGTAATAGCTCACTGGTCAAGTGATTCCGCGCCGACAATGTAGCGGGGCTCAAGCGTACCGCCGAAGTCGTGTCATTGCAGCAATAGGGCCAACGCCCGCTGTGATGGGTAGGGGAGCGTCGTGTGCCGGGTGAAGCAGCAGCGGAAGCTAGTTGTGGACGGTTCACGAGTGAGAATGCAGGCATGAGTAGCGATACACACGTGAGAAACGTGTGCGCCGATTGACTAAGGGTTCCTGGGTCAAGCTGATCTGCCCAGGGTAAGTCGGGACCTAAGGCGAGGCCGACAGGCGTAGTCGATGGACAACCGGTTGATATTCCGGTACCCGCTTTGAAACGCCCAATATCGAATCCATTAATGCTAAGGCCGTGAAGCCGTTCCGGACCCTTCGGGGAAAGGAAAGTGGTGGAGCCGCTGATCCAAGGTGGTAGTAGGTAAGCGATGGGGTGACGCAGGAAGGTAGTCCAGCCCGGGCGGTGGTAGTCCCGGGGTAAGGGTGTAGGCCGTGTGATAGGCAAATCCGTCACACATTAAGGCTGAGACCTGATGCCGAGCCGATTGTGGTGAAGTGGATGATCCTATGCTGTCGAGAAAAGCCTCTAGCGAGTTTCATGGCGGCCCGTACCCTAAACCGACTCAGGTAGTCAGGTAGAGAATACCGAGGCGTTCGGGTGAACTATGGTTAAGGAACTCGGCAAAATGCCCCCGTAACTTCGGGAGAAGGGGGGCCATCACTGGTGATCGGATTTACTCCGTGAGCTGGGGGTGGCCGCAGAGACCAGCGAGAAGCGACTGTTTACTAAAAACACAGGTCCGTGCGAAGCCGTAAGGCGATGTATACGGACTGACGCCTGCCCGGTGCTGGAACGTTAAGGGGACCGGTTAGTCACATTTCGGTGTGGCGAAGCTGAGAACTTAAGCGCCAGTAAACGGCGGTGGTAACTATAACCATCCTAAGGTAGCGAAATTCCTTGTCGGGTAAGTTCCGACCTGCACGAATGGCGTAACGACTTCTCGACTGTCTCAACCATAGGCCCGGTGAAATTGCACTACGAGTAAAGATGCTCGTTTCGCGCAGCAGGACGGAAAGACCCCGGGACCTTTACTATAGTTTGATATTGGTGTTCGGTTCGGCTTGTGTAGGATAGGTGGGAGACTTTGAAGCAGCCACGCCAGTGGTTGTGGAGTCGCCGTTGAAATACCACTCTGGTCGTGCTGGATGTCTAACCTCGGTCCGTGATCCGGATCAGGGACAGTGTCTGATGGGTAGTTTAACTGGGGCGGTTGCCTCCTAAAGAGTAACGGAGGCGCCCAAAGGTTCCCTCAGCCTGGTTGGCAATCAGGTGTTGAGTGTAAGTGCACAAGGGAGCTTGACTGTGAGACCGACGGGTCGAGCAGGGACGAAAGTCGGGACTAGTGATCCGGCAGTGGCTTGTGGAAGCGCTGTCGCTCAACGGATAAAAGGTACCCCGGGGATAACAGGCTGATCTTCCCCAAGAGTCCATATCGACGGGATGGTTTGGCACCTCGATGTCGGCTCGTCGCATCCTGGGGCTGGAGTCGGTCCCAAGGGTTGGGCTGTTCGCCCATTAAAGCGGTACGCGAGCTGGGTTTAGAACGTCGTGAGACAGTTCGGTCCCTATCCGCTGTGCGCGTAGGAATATTGAGAAGGGCTGTCCCTAGTACGAGAGGACCGGGACGGACGAACCTCTGGTGTGCCAGTTGTCCTGCCAAGGGCATGGCTGGTTGGCTACGTTCGGGAGGGATAACCGCTGAAAGCATCTAAGCGGGAAGCCTGCTTCAAGATGAGTATTCCCACCTCCTTGAGAGGGTAAGGCTCCCAGTAGACGACTGGGTTGATAGGCCAGATGTGGAAGCCCGGTAACGGGTGGAGCTGACTGGTACTAATAGGCCGAGGGCTTGTCCTCAGTTGCTCGCGTCCACTGTGTTAGTTCTGAAG
>NZ_JBEOXE010000142.1:0-5098 GCF_040296485.1 Streptomyces sp. NPDC002138
GCGGGGCTCGGGCTGCGCGGCGGGGTCGGAGGGCCCGGCGGGCTGGGGCTCGGGCTGCGCCGCGGGGGCGGGGCGCCGGGCCTGGCGGGGCTCCGGCTGCGCGGAGGGGTCGGCGGTGCGCCGGGACTGGCGGCCCTTCGGCTGCGCGCCGGGGCGGGTGCGCCCGGACTGACGGGACTCCGCCTGCGCGCCGGGGGCGGTGCGCCGGGCCTGGCGGGGCTCCGGCTGCGCGGCGGGTTCGGCCGTACGCCGGGACGGGCGGCCCTCCGGCTGCCCGCCGGAAGCGGTGCGCCCGGACTGGCCGGGCTCCGGCTGCGCGGACGGGACGGTGAAGATCTGGTCCGGCGACGGGAGGTGGTCCGCCGGGGTGGTGGTCGGGACCACGCGGGCCAGCAGTTCCTCGGACGGCTCCTGGGCCGCTTCCGGGGCGAGTTCCCCGGCCTGCGGCAGGACGGGCAGCCGGACCTCGAGGGTCCGCTCGGACTCGGGAACCGCCGGGTCCCGCGGCTCCTCGTCCGGCGCGGACACCGCGACCGGGGCCGCCTCGTCCACCGGGACCTCAGGGTCCGGGGCCTTCCCGCTCAACGGCACGACGGAAATCCACTCACGGTCGCCCGCCTCGGCCGGGTCCGCGTCCCGCTCCGACGGGTCGCCCGTCACCGAGCCGAGCCCGGAGCCCGCCCCCTCGGCGGGGACGACACCGTCGGCCGCGGCGATGTCGTCGGCCGCGGCGATGTTGTCGGCCGAGTCCGGACCGTGGCTCGAGCCGGGGCTGTTGGCCGAAGCCGGGCCGTCCACGGCGAAGCCGTCCGCCCGGGCGGCACTCTCAGCCGCGCCGAAGCTGCCGGCCGCGGTCGGCTCGTCGGCCGGGGCCGCGGCGTCCGCCGCGAAGCCACCGGACAGGGCCGGGTCACTGGCCGTGGCCGGGCCATCAGCAGCAGCAGCATCCGCCGGGGCCGGGCCGTCGGCCGACGTCGGGCCCGTCGGCGGCGTCAGGGGGGACGGTTCGCCCCTGGTGCGGCCCGACAGGATGTTGCCGTTGGCTTCGGCGACGGCGCCCGGGAGGTTCAGGTGGGGGATGCCGTCGTGGGCGGTCACGGTGTGGACCGGCGAGCCCGGCGCCGCCGTCGGGAGCAGGGTGGCCGGGATGACCACGAGGGCCTCCGTGCCGCCGCCCCGGGAGGCGCGCAGTTCGGCGGTGACCCCGTGGCGCGCCGCCAGCCGTCCCGCGACGTACAGGCCGAGGCCCAGGCCGTGTTCCGCCTCGGGCTCCTCGTCGTACGCCTCCGGCTCGGACAGCCGGGAGTTGAGCGCGGCGAGCCGGTCCCCGCTGACCCCGATGCCCTCGTCGATAACGGACAGCACGGCGTCACCGGAGTCGAGCAGCCACCCGGAGACCCTGACCTTGGCCTCCGGCGGCGAGAAGGTCGTCGCGTTCTCCAGCAGTTCCGCCAGCACGTGCGAGATGTCGTCGGCCGCGTGCCCCGCCACCTGCGTGAACCCCGGCAGTGCCGCGAGGTCGACCCGCTCGTAGCGCTCGATCTCGCTCACCGCGGCCCGCATGACGTCCACCAGCGGGACCGGCGTCGCGTGCCCCGGACCGTGCTCCTGGCCCGCCAGGACCAGCAGGTTCTCGTTGTGACGGCGCATCACCGTCGCCAGGTGGTCCAGCTTGAAGAGGGTCGCGAGCTGGTCGGGGTCCTGTTCCTTGGACTCCAGCTCCTCGATGACGGCGAGCTGCCGCTCGACCAGCCCGAGGGTGCGCAGCGAGAGCGAGACGGAGGTCGTCGACATGATGCGCCGGTGCTCCTCCAGCCCGGCCCGTAGCCGCGCGAGTTCGTCCTCCAGGGCGCTGCGGCCGTTGCTCAGCGCCTCGTTGCGGCCGATCAGGCGGCGGCGGTCGGCGTCGAGACCCGCGATGCGGGTGTGCAGGGAGACGGTCTGGTCGCGGACCGCGTTGAGGTGGCGGACCACCTCGGCGAATTCGTCGTTGCGTCCGGTGAAGCGCACCGGCTCCACCGAGCCCTCCGCGGTCGCCAGCCGCGCCGCGCCGCGGCGCAGGACGGACAGCGGCCGGGTGAGGGAGCGCGCGACGGCGGTCGCGAAGATGACGGCGAAGAGGAACAGGGCGCCGAGGATCGCGATCGTGCGTTCGAGCGCCGTCACGTCGTCGTCACGCAGCGCGGCGAGCGCGCTGGCGCGGTCCCCCGCGAGGGTGGATTCGACGGACCGCATCCGGTCTATGCGGGCGGAGAGCGCGGCCCCCACGGTCTGGCCGTCGAGCTTGCGGTCGGCGGCGGTCAGCGTGGGCCGGTCGGTGAGCCGCTTGAGGTAGTCGTCGGCGTCCTTCACCTCGGGACCGGTGACGGTCGCGGCGAGGGTCTGGCGTACGTCGGGCCGCGCGGCCCGCGCGAAGTCGTCGAGGGCGGCGAGCTCCCGCACGCGCGAACGCTGGGCGGCGGTGGCCAGTTCGTCGACCGCGGCGGTGCTCTGGGACTGCTCGGCCCGGGGGACGGCCAGCGCGGCGAGCAGCAGGCCACGGGTGGCCGAGGCCTGCTCCACGGCCTGGCCGAGGGGGGCCATCGGCCGGGTGGTGGCCAGGGCGCCGGTGGCCCGCGGCGGGGTGAGCTCGGTGAGCCGGTCGCCCGGAGCGGTCAGTTCCGCGAGGAGGGCGGAGTAGGCCTGGTGCGCGGCGAGGGCGGTGCCCTTGCCGCCGACGGCCTCGGACCGTACGGCCTGGACCCGGCCCAGGGTCTGCGCGAGCCGCTCGTCGGCCTCGGGGCGGAGTTCGCCGATCTGCCGGTCGGTGCCCGCGGCACGGTCCTGGACGGCGGACTTGCCCGCGGCGCCCGTCGCGGGGCGGCCCCCGGCGACGTACTCGGTGACGGCGTCGCGTTCGTCGGCGAGCAGGTGCGTGAGGGTGAGCGTCTGCTGCGTCCGGTCGGCGAGGGTGACCAGCTGCTGGGAGTCGTTCAGCTCGGAGGCGGCGGTGACCACCGCGGGGGCGCCGGCCGCGAGGACGGTGAGCCCGGTGACGGCAACGCCCATGACCAGCCTGCGGCGCACCCGTACGGTGCGTCCCGCGCGGCCCGCCGCGGCGTGGCCGTCGGCAGGGGTGGTGGCGGCGGTGCCGTTCTTCCGAGACGGCTTCTTCTGCACCGGTGCTCGCAATCCTGTACGTGTGCTCGTGCTCGTCTACTCGTGTGGCCGAGGTACCGGCCGGTCAACAAGTAAACGCCCCCTGCCCCCTCGTACCGCTTCAGACCTTCGCAGTGTGTTGGGGAGAGAGCCGCACATCGCTCACCCGGCCACTTGAACGAGTGAACAACACGGAGGAGTTGACGACCAACTCGGACGGCCCCTCGTCAGGGCCGGGTCATGGACAGGCGGTTGAAAGATCCATGGCCGCTTGACAGGATGCCCGCCCACAGCTGCCCGGACGCTCGGATTCCGCCGGATTAGGGCCATTCGGTCGGGATCGGCCGCCCTGCGCGATGCCCCGTACGCCGTCCTGCGCGCCGCGGCTCCGGAGTCGGACCGACCGCCTCCGTTCACCTGTCCGCACGGCGCCCGTCCCCCGGCGCCGCGGACATCCCGGGCAGAATGTCCGTATGCGCATCGACCTCTCCTCCGCCCCCGGCGACCCGGAACGCCCCAACGAGGACTGGCTGTCGGCCTCGGTGCCCACGTCGGGCGAGGGCGGGGTGCTGGTCGCGCTGGACGGGGTCACGCCGCCGCGCGGTGACGTCGGATGCGGGCACGGGGTGCCGTGGTTCGCGTCCCGGCTGGGCGGGCGGCTGACCGAACTGTCCGGATCGCGCCCGGACATGCCCCTCGACCGGATCCTCGCGGAGGCGATCCGCGCCACCGCCGACGCACACCGTGACACGTGTGACCTTTCTCACGCCAGGACCCCGCAGGCGACGGTGGTCGTGGTCCGCTGGGACGCGGAGTACGTCGAACACCTCGTCCTGTCCGACTCCGTCCTCCTGCTGCGCGCGCCGGAGGGCGAGGTGACGGCCGTACTGGACGACCGGCTCGACCGGGTGCCTCCGGAGGTGCTGCGCTCGGTGGCCGCCACCGACGCGCTGCGCAACGCGGACGTGGCGGGCGCCTTCTTCACGGCGGCCGCGGACCCGGCGGTGGCCGCCCGTGCGGTGACGGGCCGCGTGCCGCGCGCCCGGGTGGCGGCGCTGGCCGTGCTGACGGACGGCGCGAGCCGCTGGACGGACACGTTCCGGGAGGGCGACTGGGCCGACTGCATGGCCGTCCTGCGCAAGGAGGGCGCCGAGGCGCTGATCGGCCGGGTCCGGACCCTGGAATCCGCCGCGGGCGACGGCCGGACGCCGCGGTCGAAGCGGTCGAAGCGGCACGACGACGCCTCGGCGGCCTACGCGGAGCTGTGAGCCCAGGCGTACGCCGCCACTCGTGCGTCCGGGGCCGCCGGCCGCCCTTCGCCGCTGTCCGGGGCCGCCGACCGCCACTCGGCGCTGCTCCGCGCTACTCGGCGCTACTCGGCGCCACTCGGCGCTACTCGGCGCCCTGGTTCAGCTGGTTGAGCAGCCGGGCCAGCTCCGCGACCTCGCCGCGGTCCCAGTCCGCGAGCTTGCGCATGTACTGCTCGCGGCGGGCGTAGCGCACCCGCAGGAAGCGTTCGCGGCCCTCGTCGGTGAGGCCGACCAGGAAGGCCCGGCCGTCGGCGGGGTCCTGTTCGCGGGCGACCAGGCCCAGGGTCTCCAGGGCGCGCAGCTGCCGGCTCATGGTCGCCTTGCCCACGCCGAAGTAGGCGGCGAGGTCGGTCGCCCGCTGCCGGCCGGCCGCTTCGAGGCGGACGAGCAGGCCGTACGCCGCCGGTTCCAGCTCGGGGTGCAGTGCGCGGGCCATCTCGCCGGAGGAGGCGCGGGCCCTCCGGAGGAAGACGGACAGCTCCCGCTCCAGCGCGAGGAACTCCTGGTCTTCACTCCCGTGCACGTACCGCTCCCATCGATGGTGTGGAGCACCAGTATCGAGCAGCCGGGTCTCCGACCGCTCCCTGTCGGCCCTGCGCTCCCGCCACGTCGGCTTCGTCTTCCAGTCCTTCCACCTGGTGCCGGGCATC
>NZ_JBEOXE010000143.1:0-4875 GCF_040296485.1 Streptomyces sp. NPDC002138
GTCCCGCCGAATCTGATTCCCGCGGACGCGGTGGAGATCACGCCGGGGATGCTCCCGCTGGTGGAGCTGGACGCGGGTGAGATCGAGCGGATCGTTGCCACCGTCGAAGGCGGGGCAGCCAACATCGCGGACATCTACCCCCTTGCCCCCCTCCAGGAAGGTCTGCTTCTTCATCATCTGATGGCTGATGGTGGTGCGGATGCGTACGTACTCCGGATGGTGGCCGAGTTCGACTCCCGGGATCGGTTGAATGGGTTCACCAGCGCGTTGCAGCAGGTCATCGACCGGCACGATGTCCTCCGCACAGCCATCGTGTGGCAGGGCCTGCGGGAGCCGGTTCAGGTGGTGCGGCGTCACGCGGTCCTCCCGGTGACCGAAGTGGCACTGGACCCGCAGGACGCGGATCCGGTGGCCTCGTTGGTTGCCGCCGGTGGGGCGTCCATGGATCTGGGCCGGGCGCCGCTGATCAGCCTGCACATCACGCCGGCTGCTCCCGGCGGTGAACGCTGGCTCGGGCTGGTTCGGGTGCACCACATCGTGCAGGACCACACGGCGGTGGAGGTGCTCTTCGAGGAGGTCGCCGCCTTCATGGCCGGCAGCGGTGAGGTGCTGCCGGTACCGCTGCCGTTCCGCAATTCTGTGGCGCAGGCGCGTGGAGGGGTGACGCGCGCCGAGCATGAGCGGTACTTCGCTGGGCTGTTGGGAGATGTGACCGAGCCGACGGCGCCATTCGGTCTTGTTGATGTGCGTGGTGACGGTACGAATGCGGTGCAGGCGCTTCTGGGGCTCGCTCCTGAGGTGACGGGGCGTCTGCGTGAGGTGTCGCGGCGGCTGGGCGTGAGCGCGGCGACTGTCCTGCATGTGGCCTGGGCTCGGGTCCTGGGTGCAGTCAGCGGCCGTGATGATGTGGTGTTCGGGACGGTGCTGTTCGGCCGGATGAATGCCGGTGATGGTTCGGACAGGGTGCTGGGTCCGTTCATGAACACATTGCCTGTGCGGATCCCTGTGGGTGAGCTGGGTGTGCTGGGGGCGGTGTCCGGCATGCGGGATCAGCTTGCGGAACTTCTTGAGCACGAGCACGCGCCGCTGGCCCTGGCTCAGCAGGCCAGCGGTGTCACGGGTGATCTCCCACTGTTCACCGCACTGTTCAACTACCGGCACAACACCGGTCCTCGCCCGGGCGAGGACCTGGCCGGCGTCAGAATTCTCCTGGCGCAGGAGCGCACCAACTACCCGCTCTCCCTGTCGGTTGATGACAACGGTGACGGGCTTGCGCTCGCAGTCGACGCGGTGTCCCCACTCGACCCCTTGGCGATTGGCCGTCTGATGCGTGCCACCACCACCAGCCTCGTGGTGGCTCTGGAAGAGGCGCTGAGCGGCGACGCGGAGCTGCCGCTGGTTGCCGTGGACGTACTCGACGACGGCGAGCGTCGACGGATGCTCACCGACTGGAACGACACAGCACTCGACATCGAGCCGACCACGGTCGCGGACCTGTTCGAAGCCCAGGTCGAGCTGGCGCCGAAGGCAACCGCACTCGTCGCACCCGGCATCGAGATGTCGTACGAGGAGCTGGACCAGCGGGCGAACAAGCTGGCCCGGCATCTGATGGCCATCGGCGTAGGGCCCGAGTCTCTGGTGGGTGTGTGCCTGGAGCGCGGCGTCGAGGCGGTGGTCGCGGTTCTTGGCGTGGTGAAGGCCGGCGGGGCGTACCTGCCCATCGACCCTGAATATCCGGCGGACCGGATCGCCTACATGGTCGAGGACGCGGCGCCAGTGGTGGTGCTCGCCTCGCACGGGACCACGGGTGTGGTTCCGGCGAATGTCACACAGCTGCTGATGCACGACCTGACGCTGCCCGCCCTGGACGCGAGCGTGCCCCCTCGCGTGGGGGCGAGGCCGCAGCATCCGGCGTACGTGATCTACACCTCGGGTTCGACCGGACGCCCGAAGGGGGTGCTCGTATCGCATGTGGGCGTGGCCAGCATGGTGGCGGGCCATGCCCGGAATCTCGGCGTCGGTCCGACCAGTCGTGTGGGGCAGTTCGCCTCGCTCAGCTTTGATGCGTTCTGCTGGGAACTGTTCATGGCGCTTCTCTCCGGTGCCGCACTGGTGGTGATCCCGCAGCAACGACGCCTTGGCAGCGCGCTCGCGGAGTACCTGACCGAGCAGCGGGTGACGCATGTGACGCTGCCGCCGGCGGTGCTGCCGGGGATGGACATGTCATCGATCAGAACCGACATGGTGCTGGTGGTGGCGGGCGAGGCCTGTCCGCCCGAGGTGATGGCGTCCTGGGCACGGGACCGGGCGATGTTCAACGCCTACGGTCCGGCGGAGACGACCGTGGATGCGACGGTGTGGCGGTGTGACCCCGAGGCAGCTGAGATGGCGATCGGCACGCCGGTGGTCAATACGCGGGTGTTCGTGCTGGACGAGCGGCTCCGCCCGGTGCCGGTGGGTGTGGCAGGCGAACTGTACGTCGCGGGTGCGGGACTTGCGCGGGGGTATCTGGGGCGTCCGGGCCTCACAGCGGAGCGGTTCGTTGCCAACCCCTTCGGCGATTCGGGCGAGAGGCTCTACCGCACCGGCGACCAGGCCCGCTGGACGGCGGATGGCCGGTTGGTCTTCGCGGGACGCAGCGACGAGCAGGTGAAGATCCGTGGTTTCCGGATCGAGCTGGGTGAGGTCCAGTCCGCGGTGGCGGCGCATTCCGGCGTTGCGCAGGCTGCGGTGGTGGCGCGTGAGGACGTGCCGGGAGACAAACGCCTGATCGCCTACGTGGTCGCGGCCGACGGCACGGGTGAGCTCGCTCTCTCGGTTCGGGACTTCGTCGGCGAGCGACTGCCGGCCTACATGGTTCCGTCGGCTGTGGTGGTGCTGGACGCGCTGCCGCTGTCAGTGAACGGGAAGCTGGACCGAAAGGCACTGCCGGCCCCGGAGTATGTGTCGGGTTCTGGCCGTGGGCCTGCCAATGCCCGTGAGGAGGTCTTGTGCGAGGTCTTCGCCGATGTACTGGGTATGGACGGTGTCGGTGTCGGTGTCGATGACGACTTCTTCGCTCTGGGCGGTCATTCGCTGCTGGCGATCCGGCTGGTGGAGGGGCTGCGTGAGCGTGGAGTTTCGGTGTCTGTGCGGGCACTGTTCCAGTCGCCGACGCCGGCGGGGCTTGCTGCCTCGGCAGCGGGCGGGGAGCAGGTGGTCGTTCCGGAGAACCTGATTCCCGAGGACGCGGTGGAGATCACGCAGCGGATGCTGCCCCTGGTCGAGCTGAGTGCTGACGAGATCGATGGGATTGTGGCGTCGGTGGATGGCCGCGCTGCGAATGTGGCCGACATCTATCCGCTCGCTCCACTGCAGGAGGGACTGCTCTTCCACCACCTGCTGGCCGAGGGTGGTGACGACACCTATGTGATTCCCTCGGTCCTGGAATTCGACTCCCGTGCGTTGCTGGACGGGTTCCTGGGAGCGCTCCAGCAGGTGGTGGACCGCCACGACATCCTTCGCACGTCGATCGTGTGGGAACGCCTGCGCGAACCGGTCCAGGTCGTCTGGCGGCGCGCAGAACTTCCGGTCCGGGAGGTGTTGCTGGACCCTCGGGACGGCGACTTGGTCGATCAGCTGCTAGAGGCGGGCGGCTTGTCCATGGATCTGGGGCGGGCGCCCCTGATGGATGCGCACGTGACGGCAGGGGCGGGGTCGGATCAGTGGTTGGTGCTTCTGCGGATGCACCACATGGTTCTTGACCACACGGCGTTGGAGGTGCTCCTGGACGAGGTTCAGGCGATCCTCAGCGGGCGGGTGGATGAGTTGGCGGTGCCGTTGCCGTTCCGCAATTTCGTGGCGCAGGCGCGGGGTGGGGTGGCGCGTGTCGAGCATGAGGAACATTTCGCTGCGCTGTTGGGTGACGTGAGTGAGCCGACAGCTCCGTTCGGACTGGTGGATGTCCGGGGTGACGGTGCGGGTGCGGTCCAGCGGCGTGTGCGATTGGCGGATGGATTGAACGGTCGCCTGCGGGGCGTTGCGCGGCGGTTGGGCACGAGCCCGGCGACGGTGATGCATGTGGCATGGTCGCGGGTGGTCGCGGCGGTGAGCGGTCGTGCTGATGTGGTGTTCGGGACGGTGTTGTTCGGCCGGATGAACGCGGGTACGGGCTCGGACCGGATCCCGGGTCCGTTCATCAACACGCTTCCGGTCCGTATGCGTACCGATGAGCTGGGTGTGCTGGAGTCGGTCACGGCGATGCGTGATCAGCTCGCGGGGTTGTTGGAGCATGAGCATGCGCCGCTGGCTTTGGCGCAGCGGGCCAGTGGGGTGGCGGGTGACAGTCCGCTGTTCACATCGATCCTCAACTACCGCCACAACGCGGCCCCTTCTGATGAGGGGCTGGGTGGTGAGGCTGTGGGGTTCCGGATGATCTTCGCGCGGGCTCACACGAACTTCCCGTTGTCGGTGGCTGTTGATGACGACGGGGATGGCTTCGGGCTGGCGGTGGATGCACTGGCGCCCATCGATCCGGATGTGGTTGCCGGTTTGGTTCAGACGGCAACGGAGAGTGTGGTCGCTCTGCTGGAGTCGGTGCTGGAGGGCGGCTCCGACGTGCCGTTGAGTGGTGTGGATGTGCTGGGTCCCGATACGCGGCATCAGGTGTTGTCGGGGTGGAATGACACTGCCACTGAGGTGTCGGGTGTGTCGGTGGTGGGGTTGTTCGAGGCGCAGGTGGTGCGGTCGCCGGGTGCGGTGGCGGTGGTTGGTGACGGTGTGGGGGTGTCGTTCGCGGAGCTGGATGTGCGGGCGAACCGGTTGGCGCATTATCTGGTGTCGCAGGGTGTGGGTGCGGAGTCGGTGGTGGGTCTGTGTCTGCCGCGTGGTGTGGAG
>NZ_JBEOXE010000144.1:0-4837 GCF_040296485.1 Streptomyces sp. NPDC002138
CGACATCCGCATGCTCTTCGACTCCCCGACCGTGGCGGGACTGGCCGCGGGACTCGCCGACGACGGAGAGACACGGCCTGCCCTGACCCTCCAGGACCGTCCCGAACACGTTCCGCTGTCCTTCGCCCAGCGCCGCCTGTGGTTCCTCGGCCGGCTGGAAGGACCGAGCGCGACCTACAACATCCCCATCGCACTACGCCTCAACGGTCCCATCGACCCCGACGCCCTCAACACAGCCCTCCGGGACACCCTCACCCGCCACGAAATCCTGCGCACGGTGTTTCCCACGCACGAAGGCGTTCCGTACCAGCGGAACCTGAGCATCCAGGACCTGGGTTGGGAGCTCCAGAGGGCTGAAGTTGCTCCGGCGGATCTGGCTGGTGTGCTCGCGGAAGCGGCAGGGCACGTTTTCGACCTCGAATCGGAGATACCGGTCCGGGCGTGGCTCTTCTCGACGGGTCCGCAGGAACATGTCCTCGCCTTGACGGTCCATCACATCGCTGGTGACGGCTGGTCGATGGCTCCGCTGGCCAGGGACGTGTCGGTGGCTTACGCGGCGCGTGCCGAGGGCCGGCTTCCCGGCTGGGAGCCGCTGCCGGTCCAGTACGCCGACTACACGCTGTGGCAGGGCGAACTGCTCGGCGACGAACAGGACCCGGACAGCCTGATCTCCCGACAGGTCGCCTACTGGCGCGAGACGCTGGCCGGTCTCCCGGAGGAGCTGGAACTGCCCTTCGACCACGCTCGTCCTGCGGCGGCGTCTCACCGCGGGTATGGTGTGCCGCTGCACTTCCCGGCACCTGTTCACGCGCGGTTGCAGGAGGTGGCGCGCGCCGAGGGCGTGACCATGTTCATGGTGCTGCAAGCCGCGTTCGCGGTGCTTCTGTCCCGTCTGGGAGCGGGCACGGACATTCCGATCGGTTCGGCGAACGCTGGTCGTACGGATGAGGCGCTGGACGATCTGGTGGGCTTCTTCGTCAACACTCTGGTCCTGCGTACGGACCTGTCGGGGGATCCGACGTTCCGTGAGCTGTTGGGGCGGGTGCGGGAGAGGGGTCTCTCTGCTTTCGCGCATCAGGACGTGCCGTTCGAGAAGCTGGTGGAGGAGCTGTCCCCGGCCCGTTCGATGGCCCGCCACCCCCTTTTCCAAGTGATGCTCACCCTCCAGAACAACGCAGAGGCTGTCCTCGACCTCCCCGTTACCGAGTCCTCGCGCCGGTCTGTGGAGGCGGAGAGGGCGGCGCAGATGGATGTGGTGGCCAAGTTCGACCTGGATGTGTCGCTGGCTGAGGTCTTCGACGAGGGTGGTGCGCCGGCTGGGCTGCGTGGTTCGTTGATTGCGTCGGCCGATGTTTTCGAGTCGGCGTCTGCCGACTCGATCGCTCAGCGGTTGGGGCGGGTTCTCGAGACGGTGGCCGCAGATTCGCAGGTCCGCCTGAGTGCGGTGGATGTGCTGGGTGCAGCGGAGCGTGAGCTGGTGGTGTCGGGCTGGAATGACACGGTGGTTGAGGTTGCTTCGGTGATGGTGCCGGAGTTGTTCGCGGCGCATGTGGCGGCTTCGCCGGGTGCGGTTGCGGTGGTGTTCGATGGTGTGGAGGTTTCGTACGGGGAGCTGGATGCCCGGGCGAATCGTCTTGCTCATCACCTGATCGGTCAGGGTGTGGGTGCGGAGTCGGTGGTGGGTCTGTGTCTGCCGCGCGGGGTGGACATGGTTGCTTCCATTCTGGCTGTGTGGAAGGCCGGTGGTGCGTATGTGCCGCTGGATCCTGAGCTGCCGGTGGAGCGGCTGGCGTTCATGGTGGTGGACAGTGGTGCCCGGGTGGTGGTGGGCCGGCGTGATGGTGTGCCGGTCGGGGCCGAGTCGGTGGTGTGGGTGGATGATCCGGCGCTGGCCTCTGATCCTGCGCTGGCGGCTGCTGGGGCGGGTGCGCCTGATGTCAGGGTGGGGCCGGAGGGTCTGGCGTACGTCATTTACACGTCGGGTTCGACGGGTGTGCCGAAGGGTGTGGCTGTCGGGCATGGGGCGATGGCGAACATGGTGTCGGTGTTCGGTCCGTTGATGGATGTCGGTCCTGGTGTTCCGGTGCTGCAGTTCGCTTCGTTCAATTTTGATGCGTCGGTGCTGGATGTGGCGGTGACGCTGGCGTGCGGTGGTGTGCTGGTGGTGGCGACTGCGGCTGAGCGGGCTGAGCCGGTGCTGTTGCGGGAGCTGGTGGCTTCGGCGCGGGTGCGTTCGGCGAGTGTGGTGCCTTCGCTGCTGGGGGTGCTGGAGCCGGACGACCTGGCGGGTGTCGAGGCGTTGGTGGTGGGTGCGGAGGCGATTGAGCCGGGTATGGCGCGGCGGTGGTCGCGTGGTCGTCGTCTGGTCAATACGTATGGGCCGACGGAGGCGACGGTGATTACGGCTGCGGGCCGGGTGGATCCGGGCCGTGAGGGTGTGGTGCCGTTCGGTTCTCCGGTGGCCAATACGCGGATGTTCGTGCTGGACGGGCGGATGCAGCCGGTTGCGCCGGGTGTGGTGGGTGATCTGTATGTGGCGGGCAGTCAGCTGGCGCGTGGGTATGTCGGGCGCTCAGGTCTGACGGCGGAGCGGTTCGTGGCGGATCCGTTCGGTGGTTCGGGTGAGCGGTTGTACCGGACCGGTGACCGGGCCCGGTGGGCTGGTGATGGTCAGCTGGTGTTCGCGGGCCGTAGTGATGACCAGGTGAAGATCCGCGGTTTCCGGATCGAGCCTGGCGAGGTACAAGCCGTGATCGCCACCCACCCTGAGGTGGCGCGAGCGGCGGTGGTCGCGCGGGCCGGGGAGTCGGGTGCGACTGCTCTGGTCGCTTATGTGGTCGCGGTCTCCGGTACGGACGAAGTGCAACTGCCTTCTTTGGTGCGGGAGTTCGTTGGTGGGAAGCTGCCGGCGTACATGGTGCCGGCGGCGGTGATGGTGCTGGACGCGCTGCCGCTGACGGTGAACGGCAAGCTCGACCGCAAGGCCCTGCCCGCCCCCGACTTCACGCTCACGGCAGGCACCGGCCGAAAGCCCACGACCCCGCAGGAAGAACTCCTCTGCGAGATCTTCGCGACAGTGCTGGGTGTGGAGCGGATCAGCGTCGATGACGACTTCTTCGCCCTCGGCGGGCACTCACTGCTCGCAATCCGCCTGATCAGCAAGATCAGGGCGCTTGCCGGCGTCGAGCTGGAGATTGCCGCGCTGTTCGACGCGCCGACCGTGGCCGGCCTTGCACAGCACCTTGGAAATGAGAAGTCCACCAGGCCGACTCTGCGGCCGATGCGCACCCAGGAGGAGTCCTGATGATTCCCTTGTCCTTTGCCCAGCGTCGGTTGTGGTTCATCAGCCAGTTGGACGGCCCGAGCGCCACGTACAACATCCCCGTCGTGCTGCCCCTGCCGGGTCAGGTCGACGCGGCGGCGCTGAACGCCGCGCTGCGGGATGTGCTCGGGCGGCACGAGGTGCTGCGTACCGTGTACGAGGTCGCGGACGGCGAGCCGTACCAGCGCATCGTCAAGCTCGACGAGCTGGAGTGGGAACTGTCGGTCGTCCAGGTGGCGCCGGCCGACCTACGTGACGCCATCGCCGGAGCCGAGGGCTACCCCTTCGACCTCGCGACGGAAGTACCGATCCGCGCCTGGCTGTTCCAGGCGGGACCGGACCAGCAGGTCCTCGTAGTGACGACCCATCACATAGCCAGCGACGGATGGTCGGCCGACCCGCTGGCGCGGGACGTCTCCACGGCCTACGAGGCCCGGTCCCTCGGCAGAGCCCCCGAGTGGGAGCCGCTGCCGGTGCAGTACGCCGACTACGCGCTGTGGCAGCGTGAGCTGCTCGGTGACGAGACGGACCCCGACAGTGTGATCTCCCGGCAGATCGCCTACTGGAAGGAAACCCTGGCGCAGGTACCGGAGGAACTGGAGCTTCCCTTCGACCGTTCGCGACCCGCAGTTGCGAGCTACCGCGGCCACAGCGTGCCGCTCGAGGTGCCGGCGGACCTGCATGCCAAGCTGGTCCGGGTGGCACGCGCCGAGGGTATGACCACCTTCATGGTGTTGCAGGCCGCCCTGGCGCTCCTGCTGTCCCGGCTCGGTGCGGGCAACGACATCCCGGTCGGTACGGCGGTCGCAGGACGTACCGATGAGGCACTGGACGACCTGGTCGGCTTCTTCGTCAACACCCTGGTCCTTCGGACCGATCTGACGGGAAACCCCACCATCCGCGAACTGCTCGCCCAGGTACGGAAGTCGGGCCTGGCGGCGTTCAAGCACCAGGACGTGCCGTTCGAGCGGCTGGTCGAGGAGCTCGCCCCGGCACGCTCCCTGGCCAGGCATCCACTGTTCCAGGTGATGCTGACCGTTCAGAACACGGTGCGATCCGTACCGGACCTGTCGCAGGCATCGGTCGCCGGAGCGCCGACGGGCGCCGCGGCCGGGCCGCGCGTCGCGAAGTTCGACCTGGAGGTCACCGCGTTCGAGGTCTACGACGCCCAAGGGGCTCCGGCCGGTCTGCGCGGAGCGGTGACCGTGGCCGCCGACTTGTTCGACGTCGCGACGGCCGAACGGATCGCGGGCTGGCTGGTTCGGACCCTGGCGGCGCTGACCCGGGATCCGCAGGCACGCCTCGACGCGGTGGATCTCCTGGGTGTGGAGGAGCGGCGTTTGGTGGTGGAGGGGTGGAACGATACGTCGGTGGGGGTTCCGGCGGGGTTGTTGCCGGAGTTGTTTGAGGCTCAGGTGGGGCGGACGCCTGATGCGGTTGCTGTGGTGTTTGAGGGTGTTGAGGTTTCGTTTGCGGAGTTGGATGCGCGGGCGAATCGGCTGGCTCGGTGTCTGG
>NZ_JBEOXE010000145.1:0-4359 GCF_040296485.1 Streptomyces sp. NPDC002138
GGGGATCCCCCGTGTCTGCAGAGGGAAGTTGGACGTGCCGACAATGAATCCGAGCCGTTCCGTCCTGGCCGCCGTGGCCGTCGCGTCCGCCGCGGCCCCCGCGTCGTTGTGCCTGAGAGAACGGCGACACAGCAGGGGGTGCGGTGCCATGGGGCGAGTGGTTCTGGAGCGGTTTCCGGCCGGAAGTCCGAGGGGAAGCTGGCCGGCCGAGGAGTACGCCGCCCAGCGGACGCGGGAAGGAGTCGCGGCCGAGGTCGTCATGGACCTCGCCAGCGACGCGTTCCTCGTCGTGGTCCGCCAGCGGGAGGCGCATTCCGGTCACTGAGCGAACGGGGGCGGCCCGCAAGAAGATCCGGTGGCCGCGCGCCCCTTGGAGTCGCGGGCCCGCTGACCCACACTGACCCGATGACGCAGCGTGTGGAACTCGCGACGGTGATGGACCGGCTGGCGATCGATTCCGTGGTGACGGGGTACGCGGTCGCGGTGGACGACGGTGACTGGGCGGCGTACCGGGCCCTGTTCACCGCGGCGGGCCGGGCGGACTACCGCTCGGCCGGCGGGATCGAGGGCCCGGCCCACGAGGTCGCGCGGTGGCTGGAGGAGACGATGCGGCTCTTCCCCGTGCGCCAGCACCTCATCGTCAACCGGCGGATCGACCTGGAGACGCAGGACGGCTCGGCCGGCGACCGGGCCGAGGTGAAGGCGGACTTCCTGAATCCGATGCGGCTGGCCGGGGAAGACTTCGACGGGAGCGTCACCGCGCCCAACTTCGTGGCCGCGGGGCGCTACACGTTCGCGCTCGCCCGCACCCCCGACGGATGGCGGCTGACGGGGGTCACCGTGCACGAGAAGTGGCGCCACGTGTCCGCCTGAGGCACCGTCCGCCCACGGCCCGTACCGCCCGGAAGCGGCCCGGGACGGGGGGCCGCACACTGGAAGCGGAGGCGCGCCATGCTGACCGACCGGCCCCGGTGGTGGCACACGGCGGCCGCCGTACCGGCCGGGGCACTTCCCGCCCTGGCCTTCCCCGCACCCGCGCTCTGGTGGTTCGCGTACGTCGCGCTGGTGCCGTGGATGCTGTTGCTGCGCGCGGCTCCGACCCCGCGGCGGGCCGCGCTCGAGGCCTGGCTCGGGGGCGCGGGCTTCATCCTGGCGGTCCATCACTGGCTGCTGCCCAGCCTGCGCCTGTTCCTCTTCCCGCTGGCCGCGCTCCTGGGCGTGCTGTGGATCCCCTGGGGGCTGCTGGTACAGCGGCTGCTCGGCGGGGTCGTGGCCGCGGGCCGGGCGAGCGCCGCGCTGGTGCTCGTACCGGCGGGCTGGCTGCTGTCGGAGCTCGTCCGGTCGTGGCAGGGGCTCGGCGGGCCCTGGGGGCTGCTGGGGGCCAGTCAGTGGCAGGTGCCGCCCGCGCTGCGGCTCGCCTCGGTGGGCGGGGTGTGGCTGCTGAGCCTGCTGATCGTCGCGGTGAACTGCGCGCTCACGCTGCTGATCACGGCCCCCGGCGCGCGGATCCCGGCGGCGGCCGGGGTGACCGGCTGCGCGGTGCTGACCGGCGCGGTGTGGCTCTGGCTGCCGGGGCCCACGCCCGCCGGTGAGCTGCGGGTGGCCGTCGTCCAGGTCGGTCCGGCGGGCGTCACACAGAGCGTGGAGCAGCGCTTCGCCACCGGCGAGCGGCTGACCCGGGAGCTGGTGGGGCGGCGCCTGGACCTGGTGGTGTGGGGCGAGAGCAGCGTGGGTTCCGATCTGGCCGCGCGGCCGGACCTGGCCCGGCGGCTCGCGGACCTGTCGGCGGCCGTCGGCGCTCCGCTGCTGGTCAATGTGGACGCCCGGCGCAGCGCCGCCGAGACGAACGGGGCGCCCGGCATCTACAAGAGCGCGGTGCTGATCGGCCCGGGGGGTCCGACCGGTGACCGGTACGACAAGATGCGGCTGGTCCCCTTCGGGGAGTACATACCGGCTCGTTCCGTCCTCGGCTGGGTCACCTCGGCGGGCAAGGCGGCCGGGGAGGACCGGCGTCCGGGCACGGCTCCGGTGGTGATGGACCTGCCCGCGGCGGACGGCGCGGGCATCCGGATCGGGCCGCTGGTCTGCTTCGAGTCGGCGTTCCCCGACATGAGCCGCCACCTGACCCGTGAGGGCGCTGCCCTGCTGATCGACCAGTCCTCGACCGCCACCTTCCAGGGCAGTTGGGCCCCGGCGCAGCACGCCTCGCTGGGTGCGCTGCGCGCCGCCGAGAACGGCCGCCCCATGGTACACGCCACCCTCACCGGCATCAGCGAGGTGCACGGCCCCTCGGGGCAGCTGATCGGCGCCCCGCTGCCGGGTTCCGCCTCCGCGGCGGCGGTGTACGCGGTTCCGCTCGCCCGGGGCACCACGTTCTACACGCGCTTCGGCGACTGGCCGGTGGGCGCCGCCCTGGGCGCGCTCGCGCTGTACTGCGCGGGCGAGGGCGTGCGCGGGCTGCGCGGCGGTTCGCTCAGGAGGCCTGCTCCAGAGCCGACCGCACCACCCGCTCGCACAGCTCGTGGGTGAGCAGCGCGTCCCGGGCGCTGAGCGCCTTGCCCGAGGCGACCGATTCCAGGAAGGCGTCGACGACCTGCTCGATGCCGCGCTGGCGGGCGACCGGAACCCAGTCACCGCGCCGGCGGACGGTGGGCTGGCCCTTGTGGTCGATGATCTCCGCCAGGTTGACCACCTGCCGCTTGGTGTCCTGGCCGGAGACCTCCAGGATCTCCTCGGTGGAGCCGGAGAGCCGGTTCATGATGCCGAGCGCGGTGAATCCGGCTCCGGAGAGCTGGAGCACCACCTGGTGCATGAGGCCCTCGCGGAGCACGGCCCGTACGTCGACGTGGTCGGCCTCGCCGGGCAGCAGGAAGCGCAGGGTGTCCACGACGTGGATGAAGTCGTCGAGGACCAGGGTGCGGGGGTCCTCGGGCAGGCCGACCCGGTTCTTCTGCAGGATGATCAGCTCGCGCGGGTGGTCGGCGCACTGGACGTAGCCGGGCGCGTGGCGGCGGTTGAAGCCGACGGCCAGCGAGACCCCCCGCTCCTCGGCCAGTTCGACCAGGCGCCGCGACTCGGCGATCTCGTAGGAGAGCGGCTTGTCCACGTACGTCGCCACCCCGGCCTCCAGCAGCCGCGTGACGATCTCCGGGTGCGCCGTGGTCGGGGCGTGCACGAAGGCGGCGTCGAGACCCTGGGCGAGCAGGCCGTCGAGGTCGGTGTGGCGGCGCCCCGCGGGGATGTGGTGCAGTGCGCCGATCCGCTCGAGGGTGGCCGGGGTCCGCGTCTGCAGGTGGAGTTCGATCTCCGGGCGCGCGGTGAGAACGGGCAGGTACGCCTTCTGGGCGATGTCACCGAGTCCGATGCATCCGACCTTCACGGGGATCCTCCTCGTTCGTTCCTTCCGGCACTGCTCGCAGCTTAATGCCTGGTGGGAGGGGGCCCGTTCGGCCAGTATTCGGATCATGAGCATTCCTGCGACCGATCGCACCGAACCGTCGACCACCGCCAACGAGCGCGACATGCTGGACGGGTGGCTGGACTACCACCGCGCCACCCTGGCCTGGAAGTGCGAGGGCCTCACCGACGAGGAGCTGCGGCGCGTGCCGCTGGCGCCGTCCGAACTGAGCCTGCTGGGGCTCGTACGGCACATGTCGGAGGTGGAGCGGTACTGGTTCCGGGAGATCACCCTGGGCGAGGACCTGGACGATCTGTACTCGACGGAGGACGACCCGGACGGCGAGTTCCACCTCACGGACCAGGACACCTGGGCCGAGGCGGAGCAGGTGTGGCGCGAGGAGATCGAGCGCGCGCGGCAGGCGTCGGCGGGCCGCCCGCTCGACGAGGTGTCCATCGGGCGCAGCCGGGGCAGCGGCGAGCACTTCAACCTCCGCTGGGTCTACACCCACATGATCGAGGAGTACGCGCGCCACAACGGGCACGCCGACCTGCTGCGGGAGCACATCGACGGGGCGACGGGCGAGTAGGCGCACCGCGGGGGCGGGCGGCAACCGGCCAGTGGCCGTCACCCGTGCGGGGTGAATTTCGGCCGCGGGTTTTCGCAACCAGGTGTTCGCACAGCAGAGTTGCGCGGGTGCATCCAACCCGAACCACGACAAAGCTGCTGCTCGGAGTCGCCTGTGCGGTCTCGGCCGTCTCCGGCTGCGTGAGTGTGAGTCCCCAGGCGCCGCAGCCCGCCGGGGCCGCGTCCGCCGAGCCACCGCCCCAGGGGCACCACGATCCGCACGGCGCGGCGGGGGCCGCGCCAGTGGTGGTGATGGCTCCCGCCCTGGAGGCGCTGAAGGCCGTACCGGCGGAGCGGAGCCGTGGCCCTGATGGCGCCGTAGCCCAGGGTGCCCG
>NZ_JBEOXE010000146.1:0-3894 GCF_040296485.1 Streptomyces sp. NPDC002138
GTGCAGTATGGATGATGCGGCAGGTTCTCGATGTAGTCAGCTAAGACAGGGCTATCTTGCCAATTTGAAGGGTCTATTTTCTGTAAGTTGTACATACGTTCACGCTTGTATTAGCGCGATAGCTTAGATATAATACGACTCACCACAAGTAGTTTTTATATCTTTGCTGCCACGCATTGATTAGTTTTACCTAGACCCTGAGCCTGCAAGCTCGGGGTCTAGTCGTTTCTAGCATTTGAGTTTACGCTTTACTCATTGTAGCGTCAAATAAATATTCGCTGTAAGCATTGTAATTACTAGCCTACAGCTATACGGAGAGTATATTAAAGTCTAAATACACGAGTTGCTGTAGCTGTCTGTTTGACTTCATTATCAACGACTTGCGCTTGCTGTGGCTCTGCTACTGGCGAAGGCGCAGGAGTAGTAAATCTGTCAGCGTGATACTCTTGTTTGATGCGTATGCCTTCTTCTAGCTCTGCTACTGCTTTCGTATATCTGTCATTATCAGCTGATACGTCTAAAAACCTGTTTTTTTCTAAGCGCTCTCTATAGTTGTCAATGTAGAAGTTATGCTCGTACATAGCACCCTTAAGCCTTACGTTGCCTGTGATTGACTCGGATGTGATACTAATCGTTTGAGTTCTCTTAGCTGCTCTAGTGACTGTTAAGCCTTCTTCTTCAAGCCATTTCACTACGCTGTGTCTTGTATTTATGCGTCTGTGCTCTCTTGCATAATTAGCATCATCAGCTATGACTTCTGCTAGTCGCTTTCCTATCTCATCGCGCAATTCGTTCTTGTTATCTATCTTTGCTAAGGGCTTTGGATTAAAGGGGCTTGGCTTAGGCGTGACGTTCCAATCTCTACCGTTATATGGGTTGTGCAAACGCTTTTTAGTGGGGTCGTGGGGGTCTGTTAATTTATAGTCATGATTGATAATGTCTTGAAAAGCGTTGACTCTGCGCTTATCAGCTACATGGTAATATGGCTGCAAACGCTTACCACTCCTAAGCTCTTGATTAGGTATAAGGAAGTTTAGCTCTAGTCTATCTTTATCCGTATGCTCTACCCACAAGATATTGAATTGGTCGCTTTCAAGCCCTGAAAATAGCGTACTTTCAAACTTCTCAATGACTGCCATTTTTTGCTGTTCAGTCAAGCAGTCTGGGGCTTCTTCAAAGGATAACGTGCCCGATGTATAACGACGCGCATAGTCAGTGGCATCTATTAGCTCTTTGGTTAGATACGGATTGCCTGATAGCACTCTAGCCCCTGCTCTATCTAGGTTCTCACCTAACAAGTAGTTGACTGGTGCAGCACCGCCACCGCTACCCCTACTATTGATTTTTACTAGCATTTTTATTGTCCTCGATTAGCTCTCTAATCATTATCTCGATACGCTCCACGCCTTGTAATATATGACTATCTAACTCTTTCTGAGTGTTCGCGTGCTTAGTGATTTGATTAAGATTTGAGCCTATCCTACCTAATTCTCTAACAAGCTCAGGGTCAGCTCTAATAATTGGAGTCGCACCTAAGCATAAATTCCGCATCCAAGACGCTAACGACTTCGTTGTTTTTCTATCGTTTAGCTGTTTGAACTCGTCTTTATTGACCCTAATTTTTATCTCTTTTTCTCTTTTGTCGCCTTTAATCTGTGGCACGATTTTCGCTCCAGTGTCGATGGGAAAAGGTTTTTAGGGGGTTAAGGGGTCTCCCCTTACCAGTCACCAAAGGGAATATGAACGATAGTGAAATAGTCCCCTTGGTGTGTACTGGCTTAAAATTAGCACTAAAAGGTTTTAGGCGCAAGGATTGGCTTTACTCATAGCTATTAGTAGTAAGCAAAGCATAAGAATATGTACGCTTATTAGTTTTTTATGTACGCTTATTAGTTTTTTATGTACGCTTATTAGTCTTTTGCGTGCGCTTATTAGTCTTTTATGTACGCTTATTAGATTATAGGTCTAGGCCATGATTATCTTTGTTTTTGTCCAAGCCTGTCTGATATCCACTATTATATATCTCTTTGAGTAATAGACGCTCTAAATAGCTGCTCTGTGCTTTGTTTTGTTGTTTAGCCCATGCCCTAACCTTATCTTCTAACCACCCTCTATAACGTGCCTGTGGGTCTTTGTATCGCTTGTCATTCTTAGCTTTGTTAGCGTCCTCAAGATGCAGGATAGTACCAAAATAGTAGTCACATATATCATAGCTTAGTGTTGTGCTACTACGCCTTATTTCACCGTCTATAGTCTCATTCATTGTTACTTTTATACTGCGTTCATAGTTAGATTTCATAGCTCTAAGCCTTTATTGTTAAGGGTTATAGGTAATTGAGTCTTTTTATACTCATAAGCATAGCACAGAGTATTTTTATACTCAATATTTATTTTTGAGTATTATTGTACTCATTTACATATTGAGTATATTTGTACTCATTTATGATATTTGAGCACATTTATACTCATACATACTGAGTATATTTATACTCTTTAAGCATTTATTGAGTATATATATACTCAAAATAGCTTAAAAAAGGCAAAAAAAAGGCTTAAAATCGCTGTAACCCTTTAAAATCAAGGGGTCAATTTTAATAAAGCATGAAAAATCAGCGAAAAATAAAGGACGCACTGTAATGCGCTCTAACAGCGTTGTTCTAAGTAGTGAGCTAGTAGGGTAGCAGACAACACGATAAGACAGCTTAGAAGGGCATTTACAGAGCATACAGAGGTATCATAGAAGCTGTTTAGAGATATAAGTTCAATGAGAGCATCGCTAATTATGTTTAGCAGACTGTGCACGTTGAATTAAACATGAGTCTTAAGATTCATAGATTAGAATATTGAGACTGGGGAAAGCGTTTTGAGCTGATTAGATTTGTTAGTTGAGCTTAACGATAGAGCCAAAATCACCCAAGGGCTAATAGCTGATTATGGGATGCACTGTTTTTAATTTGATTTCTTCCGTAAGCCCCACCGTGTAAGGGTTGAGACGTTGACGCCTAATTGCTTAGATATTTCAGTCTTTTTCATGCCCTGTATGTACAATTCTAGCGCTTGTTTTTGCTGTTCTGTACTATCGCCCCATCTTTTCATTGAACGTGCGCTCTGAAGCTCTGAGAACGCCTTACGGCTTGCTGTGAAGTCTGTTTTACTACAGTATCGTGCAATGCTGCGTACTATGTGCATGACTTCGTTTTGAAATAGCGGTTTATCAAAACGATTATTCAGCTCTGTAGCAATGGGTTCTAAATGCTCTACAAGCGCTCTGTACGTTGCTGGTGCTGCTTTGTAGCCGTGATGTCTCACACTATCAAACAGTGAGCAGTTACGCCCAAATCCGCTATCATTAGCGGCATCGGGCATGTCATCAAGCTCTACGAATTGCGCTAAGTATTCAAGCGTATAGCCTTCTTTCGGTGCTGTTGTAGTGTAAGTAGTCCAGGAGCGATGTATAGGGTTCTTCATCAAGTTACCGCCATACCCTGCGTCAGCGCCTAATGCTCGCACTAGACCACGTTCAATACGTGCTAGGTAACGAATAGGTGCGCTTTTAGCCTTACCCCATGTAAATACAGGGCTAACGAGTCTATAAACGAGGTGAACATGAGCGTTTTTAGGGTTCTGTATGATAAGGTGCGGTGGTGGTAAATCAGCATCAATCAAGCACTGGTGAATACCATCTGCATGGTCTATATCAATGATGATATAAGACACTCTAGCGACCTGATTCGGTTGTATATAAGCGTGTTTTATAGCGTGTGATTTGCTGCGTATATGACAAAATCCTTTGTCATCTGTGCAGTATGGATGATGCGGCAGGTTCTCGATGTAGTCAGCTAAGACAGGGCTATCTTGCCAATTTGAAGGGTCTATTTTCTGTAAGTTGTACAT
>NZ_JBEOXE010000147.1:0-3890 GCF_040296485.1 Streptomyces sp. NPDC002138
GTTGTACGTCGCGCTCGGCCCCTCCAACTGATCAACGAACCACAACCGACGCTGCGCAAAGGACAACGGAAACATCAGGACCCCTCCTGGTTACGCATCGGCCTCAGGGCCAGCCTGGTTGACTTCTTGTTCCCGAGCTTCTTGGCGAGCCCGGCCACCGTCGGAGTCTCGAACAGCGCCCGAACTTCCATCCGGACACCTAGCACCGTTTTGATCCGGCTGATCAGCCGAACCGCGAGCAGCGAATGCCCGCCGAGCGCGAAGAAGTCGTCGTCCACTCCCACGCTGTCCAACCCGAGCACCTGGGCGAACGCCTCGCACAGGACCCGTTCCCGCTCGTTGGCCGGCGCCCGGCCAGCCCGGCCCCGTGCCCGGAAGTCCGGGGCAGGCAACGCTTCGCGGTTCAGCTTTCCGTTGGCGGTCAGCGGCAGGGAGTCGAGCACCATCACGGCAGACGGGACCATGTAGCCGGGAAGCCGTTCGGCGGCGAACCCCCGTATCTGTTGAGGAAGTTCTTCGTCAACAGCGGTTCCGGTTGTGGTGGGGACCAGGTATGCCACCAGGTGCTTTTCTCCCGGGGTGTCTTCACGCGCGATCACGACGGCCTGGGACACCCCCGGGTGCGTGCAGACCACGTCCTGGACCTCGCCCAGCTCGATCCGGAAACCACGGACCTGCACCTGCTCGTCCGTACGCCCCAGGTACTCAAGCTCGCCCTTCACGTTCCACCGCACCAGATCACCCGTGCGGTACAGGCGCTCACCACCCCCCAGGGGAGAGGCCACGAACCGCACCGCCGTAAGCCCGGGACGCCCCAGATAACCACGCGCGAGACCGGCGCCCGCGATGTACAGCTCACCCGCCACACCCACCGGCACCGGCGCCAGGTCCCGGTCCAGGACATACGCCCCGGTATTACCGATCGGCACCCCGATGGGAACCTCCCGCACCCCCGGACGGCAACGCCACACCGTGGCATCGACAGTCGTCTCCGTCGGACCATAGGTGTTGAACATCACCCGGCCCGCCGACCAGCGGCTCACCAGCTCCGGCGAGGACGCCTCACCACCCACCTCGAGAACGACGCCCGCATCGATCGCGCCGTCCTCCAGACCCGCCAGCACCGCCGGCGGCAACGACACATGCGTCACCCCCTGCTCCCGCAGGAAGACGGCCAGCTCATCACCCACACGCCGACCGGCGGGAACAACCACCAGCGCCGCCCCGTACGCCAACGCCAGCGCCCACTCCAGGCAGAAGACGTCGAAACTCATCGACGCGAACTGCGCCACACGCGAGCCGGGCCCCGCCCCGAAACGCGTCAGGGCCGCCACCGTGTTCGCGAACCCGCCCCGCGTCACCGCCACACCCTTGGGACGGCCTGTCGATCCAGAGGTGTAAATGACATACGCCAGGCCCTGCGCCCCCACCGCCGGCCACTCACCCACCGGGCCGACACCCGCCAGCGCCGTCTCCACCTCGGGCGAGTCCACAACCAGCAGCCGCTCCCGCGACCAGGTCAGTCCACCAGCCGTGCCCGAGGAGGCCAGCACCACCACCGGGCCCGCATCCTCAAGCATGAACGCAATACGTTCCGCCGGATAGCCCGGGTCAAGCGGCAGATACGCGCCACCGGCCTTCAGCACAGCCAGCACCGCCACCATCAAATCGACGCCGCGTTCCAGACACACACCGACCAGCGACTCCGCACCCACACCCCGCTGGACCAGATACCGCGCCAGACGGTCCGCCCGCGCATCAAGCTCGGCATAGGTCACCTCCACGTCCCCGGCGACCACCGCCACCGCATCCCCTGCAGCCGCTACCTGAGCATCGAACAAGTCCATCACCGGCACCGCAGCCGATCCGGTTTCCGGATCCTTCCACCCGGCCAGCAGCTGGGCCCGCAGACCCGAATCCAAGACTTGGACGGAGCTCAGTGGCAGATCCGCTCCTCCATCCAGGGTCCGTTCCACGGCGGCCACCATGTTCTCCACGGCGGTGGCCACCAGGGAGCCCACAGCACGCGGATCGACCGGCGCGACCGCGTCCACGGCAAGTGTCAGACCATCACCGTCATCGTCGACCGACACCGACAACGGGAAGTTGTCACGCTCCCGCGAATACCGCAGCTTCGTCCCGGGGATAGCTCCGGCAGACTCCTCACCCGACGACCCCCCGTTGCCGTGGCGGTAGTTGAACAGTGAGGTGAACAGAGGTGTGTCACCTTCGACACCACTGGAACGCTGGGCAAGAGCCAGTGGCGCGTGTTCGTGCCCCAGCAACTCGCCGAGCTGTCCGCGCATCGTCGTGACCGATTCCAGTGCGCCGAGTTCACCTGTCCGCAGACGGACCGGGAGGGTGTTGATGAACGGACCCGGAACCCGGTCCGAGCCTGCACCCGCGTTCATCCGGCCGAACAACACTGTCCCGAAGACCACATCGTCACGGCCGCTCACCGCCGCCAGCACCCGCGCCCACGCCACGTGCAACACCGTCGCCACGCTTGTCCCCAGACGACGCGAGACCTCACGCAACCGCACCACCGACTCAGGATCCAGCGGCAACCTCACGTGTTGCGCATCCGCACCGTCGCCTCGGACGTCGGACAGTCCATACGGGGCGGTGGGCTCGGTGACATCCCCAAGGAGCCCGGTGAAGTACCGCTCGTATTCACCAGTAGCAAGGCCGGCCGTCGCCTGAGCGACGAAGTCACGGAACGGAAGAGGCTCGGGAAGCATGTCGGCACGGCCGGCCAGAACGGCGTTGACCTCACCGAGCAGCACTTCCAGAGCGGTGTGGTCCTGCACGATGTGGTGCACACGCACCAGGGCGAGCCAGCGCTCCCCGTCCGGCAGGACCGCGGTGTGAACGCTGATCAGCGGGGCGCGGCCCAGGTCCATCGACATGCCCACCACGTCCAGCAGCTCCTGGACCGGATCAGCAGCCGACTCTCCCAGCACCACCCGCGTTACCGGCAGGGTCGCCTCACGCCACACGACCTGCACCGGCTCCGGCAGGCCCTCCCACACGAACGAGGTCCGCAGAATGTCATGCCGGTCGATCACCTGCTGCAACGCGACGGTAAACGCCTCCAGCCGCTTACCCGAGTCGAATTCCATCACCGACGGCAGGACATACGCGTCCTGCTCGCCGCCGGCCAGCAGGTGGTGGAACAACAGCCCAGCCTGCAGCGGAGCCAGCGGGTAGATGTCAGCGACATTCGCCGCGCCGCCCCGGACCGAGCTCACGATCCGGCTGATCTCATCCGCGTCCAGATCGACCAGCGGCAGCATCTCGGGAGTGATCTCCCGCACACCGGCAGGGATCAGATTCTCCGGCACCGCCACCGGTCCCGTGCCGGTCGTCATCGCAAGTCCGGCAGGAGTCGGGGTCTCGAACATCGCCCGCACCGCTATGGACACACCACGCTCACGAAGCAATTCCACCAGCCGCACCGCCAGCAGTGAATGACCCCCCAGCCTGAAGAAGTCGTCATCGACCCCCACACTCTCGAGACCCAGCACTTCAGCAAAAGCAGCACAGAGGATCTCTTCACGCGCATCAACCGGGCCACGACCTGGGCCCGTTGTGTATTCGGGGGCGGGCAGGGCCTTGCGGTCCAGCTTCCCGTTCACGGTCAGCGGCAGCGCGTCCAGGACCACAACAGCCGAGGGCACCATATGCCCCGGCAACTGCTGCCCCGCGAACTCACGCACCAGCGCGGGCAGTGCGACAGCATCCACACCCTCACCCGGCACCACATACGCGACCAGCCGTGTATCACCAACCGAATCCTCACGCGCGATCACCGCCGCCTGAACCACCCCCTGCCGCCCAGCCAGCACCGCCGCGACCTCACCAGGCTCGATACGGAAACCACGCACCTT
>NZ_JBEOXE010000148.1:0-3819 GCF_040296485.1 Streptomyces sp. NPDC002138
GGCCAGCGCCCGCGCCCGCCCGCCCCGGGCCTCCGCCTGCGCGGGGTCGGTCCGCAGGGCGCCCTCGAACATCCGCAGCGCCTCCCCGGCGTCCCCGCGCTCCCACGACAGCTCGCCCATCCGGTTCAGCACGTACGCCTTCTCCACCGGAGCCTTCGCCGCGCCCGAGGCGTTCGCCATCGCCGCCGCCGCGTCCTCGCGCCAGCCGTGGTCCCGGTACACCTGCGCGGCCCGCGTGAACGCCGCCAGCCCCGGGCGCAGCTCCAGCAGCTCGTTCATGGCCTTCTCGGCCGCCTTGTAGTCGCCCAGCCCGCCGTAGGCGTCCACGAGCACCGGGTACGCCGTCCACCGCTTGGGCGACTGCGCCCGGACCAGCTCGCCCCACTTCTTCGCGGTCCCGTAGTCCCGCCGGGCGTTGGCCAGCGCGCCCATGCCCGTCATCGCGTCGTAGTTGCCCTTCTCCGCGGGCCGCAGCTCCAGCGAGCGCTTCAGCGCCTTCTCCGCCTTCGGGCACCAGGCCGTGTCGCCGGTGCGCCGCGCCTGTTCCAGGTACGCCGCCCCCAGCACCGCCCACGAGCCGTCGTCGTCGCCATGCTTGACCAGCCACTTCTCCCGGTCGGTGATCAGCGCGCTCAGGTCCACGGCCGCCGCGGGCGCGCCCATCCCGACCGCGGAGGCGGCCCGTTCACTGGGCCCGGGCGGCCGGGCGTCGTCGCCCTGCTCGACGGGCCGGATCACCAGGGCCCCGACGATCAGGACCACGGCGACGGCGGCCGGCACGAGCGTCTTGCGGCCGGTGAAGGTCACGGGCGGCGCGGGCCGCGATTCCTCGTCCATGGGGTCACTGTGCGTCAATATGAAGAGCGGACGGAGGTGTCCGAAGAGGGTCGCGCCCGGGTTCACACCGATGGCGGCGGGTGCCAGGCTGGCCCCATGGACGATCTCTTGGCGCGCCTCCACGAAGGGCTGCCGAACGCGGCCGTGATCACCGACCCGCAGGTGACCCCCTCCTACGCGTCCGACATGGCCGGCTTCTGCGCGGCCGGCACCCCGGCCGTCGTGGTGCTGCCCCGCACGGTCGAACAGGTGCAGCACGTCATGCGCACCGCCACCGCGCTACGGATCCCCGTCGTCCCACAGGGCGCCCGGACGGGCCTGTCGGGCGCGGCCAACGCCTCCGACGGCTGCATCGTGCTCTCCCTGACCGCCATGGACCGGATCCTGGAGATCAGCACCGTCGACCGGACCGCGGTCGTGGAACCGGGCGTGGTCAACGCCGTGCTGTCCCGGGCCGTCGCCGAACACGGCCTCTTCTACCCGCCCGACCCCTCCAGCTGGGAACAGTGCACCATCGGCGGCAACATCGGCACCGCCTCGGGCGGCCTGTGCTGCGTCAAGTACGGGGTCACCGCCGAGTACGTGCTCGGGCTCGACGTGGTCCTGGCCGACGGACGGCTGCTGCGCACGGGACGGCGTACGGCCAAGGGCGTCGCCGGCTACGACCTGACCCGGCTCTTCGTCGGCTCCGAGGGCACCCTGGGCATCGTCGTCCAGGCCGTGCTCGCGCTGCGCCCCGCGCCGCCGCGACAGCTCGCGCTCGCCGCCGAGTTCCCCTCCGCCGCCGCGGCCTGCGCGGCCGTCTGCGCCGTCATGGAAGCCGGGCTGACGCCCTCGCTGCTGGAACTGATGGACCGTACGACCGTGCGCGCCGTCAACGCGCTCGGCCGGATGGGCCTGCCCGAGAGCACCGAGGCCCTGCTCCTCGCCGCCTTCGACACGCCCGACGCCCCCGCCGACCTCGCGGCCGTCGCCGCGCTGTGCACGGCCGCCGGGGCGAGCGCCGTCGTGCCCGCCGACGACGAGGCCGAGTCCGAACTGCTCCTCCAGGCCCGCAGGACGGCCCTGACCGCGCTCGACGCGCTGCGCCCCGCCACGATGATCGACGACGTGTGCGTGCCGCGGTCCCGGCTGGCCGAGATGCTGGACGGAACGAGCGAGATCGCCCGCAAGTACGCCCTGACCATCGGGGTGTGCGCGCACGCCGGGGACGGCAACACCCACCCGGTGGTCTGCTTCGACCCCGCGGACGCCGACGAGACGGCGCGCGCCCGCGAGTCCTTCGACGCGATCATGGCGCTCGGCCTCGCGCTGGGCGGCACGATCACCGGCGAACACGGGGTCGGAGTGCTCAAGAAGGAATGGCTGGCCCGCGAGCTGGGGCCGGTCGGGATCGAGACGCAGCGCGCGGTCAAGCACGCCTTCGACCCGCTGGGCCTGCTCAACCCCGGCAAGCTGTTCTGAGCCCCGGACGGGCGCGGGCGGGCGGGGGGCCGCGCTCACAGGTCGCCGCCGTCGGAGGACTCGTCCGAGGGCCACGGGTCGCGCAGCCACAGGTCGTCGGCCGGAGTCGGGGCCAGCAGCGCCGCCAGCGCGTCGTCCAGGCCCAGGCGTTCGGCCTCGGTACCGGGCGGCACCATGCGCAGGGTGCGCTCCAGCCAGGCCGACACCGACCCGGCCGGAGCCTCCAGCAGGGCGTCCCCGTCGGGTGAACTGAGCGCCATGCACAGCACGCTGCGCCCGTCGACCTTGGTGGGCCAGACCCGGACGTCGCCGTGGCCGCAGGGGCGGAAGACGCCCTCCACGAGCAGTTCGCGGGCGAAGGTCCAGTTGACCGGGGCGCTGGTGCCGGTGTGGAAGGTGATGTGGACGGCGTACGGGTCGGCCGCGCGGTAGGTCAGCTTGGCGGGGACGCAGATGCTGCGCTCGGGGGACAGGACCAGTCGCAGTTCCAGCTCGCGCTCGATGACGGGGTAGTGCATGGGTGCCTCGCTTCGGTTCTCTTCGCCTCGCGCGGCGCCGGTTACTGGCCCCGCACCCGGAGAGAGCGCCGCGGCGCCCGGGTATGACGCGACTTTCCCGAACGGCGCGAAGGTTGGCCGGTTTCTGTCGGGTGACCGAAAAGCGGCGCATGCGGCGAGGTTCGCCCGAAGGGCTGCACTCTCCCGTTACCGGCCCTGTGGGGCGGTGGTTCTTGGCTATGGTCCTCCCCTGCACAAGCCTCACGCCACGAACGGAGTTGGGGACATTGACGGCCTCCCCTGGAGTCGGCGGGCACGCGGCCCGCGAGGGGTACTACCCCGACCCGTCCATCCCCGGGTACGTCCGGTACTGGAACGGCGGGTCCTGGGTCCCCGGTACGAGCCGCCCCGCGCCCGCCGAGGAGACCGGCCCGGTCTTCCTCGACGAGACCTCCCTGACCGCCGCCTGCCGCGAACCGGAACCGGTACCGGAATCCGTACCGGAACCAGCACGGGTGCGGACGCCGGAGCCGGAGCCGGTGATGTGGCAGGCCGACCCGCTGCACCAGGCGGGCTTCGGAGGCCCCCGTGACCAGCTGATTTCCTGGGGGCACGCGGAATCCGAGCACGGGCACGCGGCCGCCCGCCCGGGCGGGGTCTCCCTCGGCCGGAGCCGCCCGGAGGCACTTCCGGAGCCGCTGCCGGAGGCACAAGCGGAACCCCGCCGGGAATATCACCCGGAGTACCGCCAGGACCCTCGTCCGGCGCCCCGGCCGGAACCTCTGTGGGAGCCGGCGCGGGAACCGGTGGCCGTGCGCGGCTCCGCCTCCGGGGTCCGGATCGGGCGCGCGGCGGCCGGAGTCGGCGAGGTGGTCGGCATCCTGTCGGCGAAGTCCCCGGTGGCCCCGGCCGCGCCGGCGCCCGAGCGTGGCGCGCAGCGCTCGCCTTCTGGCGAAGTCGGAGTTGCTGGTCACTTGATGTCGTTCCCCTCCCGCGGCCGCCAGGACGTTCGGAACGTCTC
>NZ_JBEOXE010000149.1:0-3775 GCF_040296485.1 Streptomyces sp. NPDC002138
GTTCGCGGCGTCGGCGCACAGCACCCGGTCCGCCGCGTGCAGGGTCTGCCACGCCGACCAGGACAGCAGGCCGGGGGCGACCCGGTGACTGGCGACCGAGAAGGTCACGACCGACTGGTAGGTGTCGGCGAACATGAACGGCGGGAGCTGGATCATCCCGGCGCCGCCGACGGCGAACTCACCACCGGTCAGCTCGTCCCCGCCGGCCGCCTGCGAGGCCACCTTCATCGGGGTGTCCGTGATCGCGCCGGGGGTACCCGCGGAGCAGGTGCTCGGGCTGTCCGCGTTGGTCACGGTGCAGGTCGGCTGGATGCCGATCTGGGCCTTGGCCATGGAGTGGCCGGTGGTCTGGTTCAGGAACGGCGTACGGGTCGCCGTCACGTCCCAGCCGAGGGTGCCGCCGCGGAAGTCCTGGACGGTCGCGGCGTTGAACATGCCGACCACCGACTGGGCCTTGCCGTTGATGGTGACGGAGCCGAAGCTGACGGCGGGCTGCCCGTCCTTCGGGCCCAGTGCCAGCGGGCCGGGGAGCACCTCGACGTCCACCGGGTTCTTCACGCCCGCCTGGTCCTCCAGGAACACGAAGGACTTGTACGGGGTGACCGAACCGTCGATCTTGATCGCGTCGGCCTTCTTGGTGACCGTGATGTTGCAGGTGGCGACGCCCGAGGCGTCGGCCGTGCCCGTGCCCGTGTCACCGGTCGCCGCGCCGCCGAGGAGGGCGGAGCAGGTGACGGGACCGGCGGGGAAGTTGGCGCCGGTGGCGACGACGGCGGTGCCCGCCTTGCCGCTGTTGGGCGTCACCTTCGTGGTGATCGGGTCCTTGGGCAGGGCTTCCACGGCGACCGAGCCGACCGAGCCGCTGGGACGCGGGTCGGGCGTACAGGTCGTGGTGTAGATGGTGCCGCCGAGGTCCGCGTCCGTGACCACCGTGTCGATGGTGATCTGGACGGTGGTGCCCTCGGTGCCGTCCGGGATGGTGATGTTCCCGCTGAACGCCGGCGGGTCGGACTTCTTGTTGGCCTCCTGGTGGCTGGGCACGGCCGGGCTCGTGACGGTCTGGGCGACCCCGCCCACGAACAGCTTGGCCTTGATGGTGTTGACCGTGTCGATCGTGAACATCGGGATGACCGGGGTCTCGCCCGGATCGATGGTGATCGGCACGGACTGCCCGGCCTTGGCGCCGTCCGGGAGCGTGATCGTGTAGTCCTGGTTGCCGTTGGCGCCGGGCTGCGGCGCGGGGGCGACGCACTTCATGGCGACCGGGGTGGTCTTGGTCGCTGCCTGCGCCGTCCCCGCCAGGCCCACCACGCCACCCGTCAGGGCCAGGGAAAGGGCGCCCGCCCCGGCCAGAACTCTTCGTCGGAACGTTGTCGTACTCACTGGGTCGCGACTCCTTCGTCAAACGAACCCTCCCCCCACCCGCTGTGGGGGAGAGGCCGAGCCGGTGCGGTGGCCGATATTGACGCGTCGCGGTGATGAGAAGTCAATGACTTGCTTTCGCCCGAAGCACTCAGAAATTGATGTCCCATCAGAACGGGGCGGGGAGCGGGCGGAGTACCGACTGGTCGGTGGGGTCGCGGGTGGGGCGAGTGGGGTGAGCGGGTGCGGTGACCTGCGGTGGCGTGCCGTGACCTCCGGTGGCGTGCCGTGACCTCCGGTGGGGTGCGGTGGAGGCTAGGCCGGCGGAGTCACCGGTGCCTGGGCCGGCGGGACGACGGGCGCGGGTACGGGTGCGGTCACCGGCGCGGGTACGGGCGCGGACGCGGCCGGAGCGGGCACGGCCGGGGTGGGCGTGGGGACCGGAGCCGTCACCGGGGCGGGTGCGGACGGGGTGGGGGTGGGTGCGGGAGTCGTCACCGGGGCGGGTACGGGGGTGGCCGGGGCGGGTGCCGTCACGGGCGCGGCCGGGGTGTGCAGGAGGAGGTTCGGGGTGCCCGCGGGCAGGTCGGTGATCCGGCCGCGGACCGCGCTCCCGAGGAGCACCCGGGCCACCTCCGCCGGGGTTTTCGCGGTCCCGGCGGCCAGGATCAGGGCGGCCGTACCGGCGACGTGCGGGGCGGCCATGGAGGTGCCCGAGAGGGTCTGGACGGCGTTCGCGGCGCCCTTCCAGGCCGAGGTGACGCGCACGCCGGGGGCGAGGAGGTCCACGCAGGCGCCGTAGTTGGAGAAGAAGGCCCGCCGGTCGGTGGCGTCGGTCGCGCCGACCGTCAGGGCGCTCGGGGTGCTGCCGGGGGAGGAGTAGCAGGCGTTGCGGCCGTCGTTGCCCGCGGCGGCCGTGAAGGTGACGCCGGAGGCGACGGCCCGGGTGACCGCCCGGTTCATGCCGAAGCTGTGGCTGCCGCCCATGCTCATGTTGGCGACGGCGGGCGGTCCGCCCGCCCGCCGGGCCTTGCGGGCATCGGTGATCATCCACTCGATGCCCGCGATGATGTCGGAGACGCTCCCGCTGCCCCGCCGGTCGGCCACCTTGACCGCGATCAGGCTGACCCCCTTGGCCACCCCGTAGGTGGCGCCGCCCAGGCTTGCGGCCACGTGACTGCCGTGGCCGTTGAGGTCCTGGGCGGCCTCCCTGGTCTCGTTGACCCCGAAGACGGCGCGGCCGCCGAACTCCGTGTGCGCGGTGTTGATCCCGGTGTCGATGACGTACGCCCGCACGCCCGCGCCGGTCCCCGGGTACGCGTAGACCCCGTCGAGCGGGAGCGCGCTCTGGTCGAGGCGGTCCAGCTGCCAGGGCGCCGGGGTCTCGGAACCGGGCGCTCCGGGTCCGCCGGGCGCCGAGGTGGTGTGGACGAGGGCGTCCGGCTCGACGGACGCGACCCGCGGGTCGGCGGCGAGTTCGGCGGCCCGGCCCGCGCTGGTGCGTACGGCGAAGCCGCTCAGGGCGGTGTCGTACACCCGGCTGACGGTGTCGCCCGCCTTCGTGGCCTCGGCGGCCAGGGCGTGGGTGAGGGCGCGCGGGACGGTGTCCTTGAGGACGACGACGTAGGGCGCGGTGGCGCCGTCGTGGCCGCTGCTCGCGCCGGTATCTGTCTGCAGGGGCAGGGCTGTCGCCGCCAGGAGGGCGGCGGCGGGGAGCAGCGCGGTGATTGCGGTCATGCGGCGATGCTCGGCCAGGTGGCGGCGGTGCGCGCGGAGGGTGCGCCGAGTGGGCGCACGACACGCCGCCCAAGGGGGGGGCGCGGCGTGACGGGTGTGACGGGTGGGGTCAGGGTGGCCCGCCGCGGGGGACGGCCCTCAGCCGGCCGGCGTCGAGGGCGCGTCGGCGGACAGGGCCCAGCCGCGCATCGTGAAGACGCCCTCGTCCACGGCGCCGGCGGAGGTGTACGTCGCGAGCGCCGCCTCGTTGTCGGTGTCCACGCCCACCCACATGCCGTAACAGCCGCGCGCCCGGGCCTCGTCGGCGAGCGCGCGCGTCAGCTCGCGCCCGATGCCGCGGCGCCGGTACCCCTCGTCCACGCTCAGCTCGTACAGGCACATCTCGGTGCCCTTGTCCGGGTGGCTCATCTCGACGCCGGAGACCATGCCCGCCGGTACGCCGTCCACGTAGGCGATGAGCATCAGGTGCCCGGCGGCGGCGAGGAAGCGGGCGGCCCGGTCCTCGCGGGCGGGGCCGTCGAAGAGGCCTTCGGCGGCGACGAGTTCGGCGACGGTGCGGGCGCGGCGGATGTCCATGCGGGCAGCCTAGTACTGCAACGGTGTTTGCCGTGACGGTTGGGCAGGTCGGTCGTTGTTCAGTTCATGGGTGGGGAACTTGCTGCTGCCCGGTCGTGGG
>NZ_JBEOXE010000150.1:0-3546 GCF_040296485.1 Streptomyces sp. NPDC002138
ACCTGCGCGAACGCCCCGCACAACAGCTCCTCCTGGAGCGACACCGGACCACGACCCACACCACCCGCGTACTCAGGGGCCGGCAGAGCCTTGCGGTCCAGCTTCCCGTTCACGGTGAACGGCAGCGCGTCCAGGACCACGACGGCCGAGGGCACCATGTGCTTCGGCAGCCGGGAACCCGCGAACGCCATTACCTCGGCAGGAAGACCCTCGGCGCCCTCAACCGGCACCACGTAGGCGACCAGACGCACGTCGCCCGGCACGTCCTCACGCGCGATCACCGCCGCCTGCGCCACGTGCGCATGCCCCGCGACCACCGACTGGACCTCACCCGGCTCAACCCGGAAACCACGGACCTTCACCTGCTCATCCGCACGACCCACATACTCAAGCCGGCCATCCGCAGTCCACCGCGCCACGTCACCACTGCGATACATCCGCGCACCCGGCTCGAACGGACACGCGAGGAACCGCTCCGCTGTCACGCCCGCCCGACCCACATAACCACGCGCAACACCCGCACCCGCGATGTACAGCTCACCCGCCACACCCACCGGAACCGGCCGGAGCCGGCCATCCAGCACATACAACCGCGTATTCGCGATCGGACGCCCGATCGCAACCGACTCACCGACCTCATCACCCGCACGAACCTCAAGAACACAGCACCCGACCACCGTCTCCGTCGGACCGTACTCATTGACCACCACCGAACCGGGCGCCCGCTCCAGCCACGCACGCACCGAAGCACCCGTCAACGCCTCACCGCCGACCACCACCGTGCCGGCCATCTCCGCGGCCTCGGCATCCGAAAGCAGCTCGCTCAGCAGCGGAAGATGACCCGGTACGACCTTCACCAGGCCGAACCCGGCAGACTGACGCACCACCTCCGCCAGACCCTCGGCTCCGCCCTCACGACTGACCACCACAGGCGAGCCCGACACCAGCGGCACCAGCACACTGGTCACCGTCAGGTCGAACGCCAGCGAAGAATGCAGCGGCGCACCACCCTCGGTCCCATACGCACCCGCCGCCCAGCGCACATAGTTCGCGAGACCGCCATGGGTCACCACTACACCCTTGGGCCGGCCCGTCGAACCCGACGTGAACATCACATACGCCGCGGACTCCGCCAGCACCACCCGATCCGGGACCACCCCGCTTAGAGCCGCGAGCGCAGCCACCGTCCCCGGCTCGTCCAGCACCACCCGCGTCACACCTTCAGACAGCACACCCTCCACCGCAGATGCGGCAACCACAGCCACCACACCAGCGTCATCGAGCATGAACGCCACCCGCTCCGCCGGATACTCCGGATCCACCGGCAGATACGCACCACCGGCACGCCACACCGCGAGGATCGACACGACCATGTCGACGCCACGCGGCAGACACAAAGCCACCAACGACGCCACACCCACACCCAAGCCCACCAGGTGCTCAGCCAGTCGGCTCACCCGCGTGTCCAACTCCGCGAACGACACCTCCACACCGTCAGCAACCACCGCCACCGCACCCGGTGACCGCACCACCTGCTCCTCGAACAACCCCGGCACCAACACCCCGCCGAGATCAACCGCAGTGTTGTTCCACTCCACCAGCAGCCGACGACGCTCCATGTCATCCACCACGTCAACCGAGCTCAGCGGAAGGTCAGTACCACTGTCGAGCGCCGTCTCCCAGGCATCTGCGAGTTTGGTGACGGCAGTGCGGAGCAGCATGCCCACGGCTCGCGGGTCGATCGGAGCCACCGCGTCCACGGCGAGCCCGAGACTACTGCCGTTGTCGTCCACCGAGACGGTCAACGGATAGTTGTTGGCCTCCCGCGAGTAGACCGTACGGATGCCCAGGACGTCAGCGGGCCCGTCCGGCACCGCCGGCAGCCCCGCGTTGTGGCGGTAGTTGAAGAGGGAGGTGAACAGCGGGGTGTCAGCCGGCACACCACTCGCCTGTTGAGCCAGTACCAGCGGCGCCTGTTCGTGCCCCAGCAGACCGGCGAGCTGGCCTCGCATCGCATGCAGCGACTCCAGTGCACCGAGGTCGTTGGTACGCACCCGTACCGGGAGCGTATTGATGAACGGACCCGGGACCCGCTCGGAACCCGCTCCTGAGTTCATCCGGCCGAACAGAACGGTGCCGAAGACCACGTCGTCACGGCCGCTGAGGACGCCGAGCACTCGCGCCCACGCCACGTGCATCAGCGTCGCCGGGCTGGTGGCCGCTCGGCGCGCGACCTCGCGTAGCCTTTCGCCCAGCCCCTCTTCCAGGACGATCCGTTCCCGGACCGATTCGGCTCCGTCACCGCGCACGTCGACCTGTCCGTAAGGGGCGGTCGGTTCGGTCACGTCTCCGAGCAGGTCGGCGAAGTACCGCTCGTGCTCCGAGCGTTCCAGCCCGTTCCGGGAATGAGCCACGAAGGTCCGGAACGGCAGCGGGTCCGGCAGTTCGCCGCCGCGGCCGGTGAGGAAGGCATCGACCTCGCGGAGCAGCACTTCCAGCGCCGTGTGGTCCTGCGCCATGTGGTGCACCGTCACCAGCGCGAGCCAGCGGTTCGCGGCGGGCTCTGCGGCGGCGATGTGAATGTTGATCAGGGGTGCCCGCCCCAGGTCCACGGTGAGACCGTCGGCGGCCAGCAGCTGGTCGACGGGCGCCGGTCCCTCCGGGTCGATCGACAGCTCGGCCACCGGGAGTTCTGCGCGTCGCCAGACGACCTGAACCGGCTCGCGCAGGCCTTCCCACACGATCGACGTACGCAGGATGTCGTGGCGGTCCACCACCTGCTGGAGCGCTCCCAAGAAGGCGTCCAGCAGAGGGCGGGTGTCGAATTCCAGGACGGTCGGCAGGACATAGGCGTCCTCACCGCCGTCGGCCAGCAGGTGGTGGTAGAGCAGACCTTCCTGGAGCGGGGCCAGGGGATAGATGTCCGCGACGTTGGCCGCGCCGCCCTCGACCGTCGCGACGACACGGCCGATCTCCTCCTCGGTCAGTTCGACCAGCGGCAGCATCGCCGGGGTGATCTCGGCCGCGTCCACGGGAATCAGGTTGTCCGGAATGACCACCTGCTCCCCGCCGACCGCGGCAGCGG
This sequence comes from Streptomyces sp. NPDC002138, assembly GCF_040296485.1. Classification (NCBI taxonomy): domain Bacteria; kingdom Bacillati; phylum Actinomycetota; class Actinomycetes; order Kitasatosporales; family Streptomycetaceae; genus Streptomyces; species Streptomyces sp. NPDC002138. The sequence continues at coordinate 3,086 of NZ_JBEOXE010000150.1, forward strand.
CGAGCCCGGCCGGGGTCGGCGACTGGAAGAGAGCCCGCACCGACACCGACACTCCACGCTCACGCAGCCGCTCCACCAGCCGTATCGCCAGCAGCGAATGTCCGCCCAGCGCAAAGAAGTCGTCGTCCACGCCGACACCGTCCAGGCCCAGGACGTCGGCGAAGACCGCGCAGAGCACCTCTTCGCGGGCGTTGGCCGGCTCACGTCCGGAACCCGACACATACTCCGGGGCGGGCAGGGCCTTGCGGTCCAGCTTCCCGTTCACCGACAGCGGCAGCGTCTCCAGCACCACCACAGCCGACGGAACCATATACGCCGGCAACCGCCCGGCGACGAAGTCCCGGACCGAAACCTCGAGCTCACCCGCACAGCCGGCCGCGACGACATACGCGACCAGACGCTTGTCCCCCGGCACATCCTCACGCGCCACCACGACAGCCTGCGCGACACGCGGATGCGCG
>NZ_JBEOXE010000151.1:0-3397 GCF_040296485.1 Streptomyces sp. NPDC002138
CACGCTCGCGGTGTCCCCTCGGGGGACGTCAACAGGGGGGTGCCGACCCCGTGAGATCCGGTCACCGCGGCGCCCGGGACCCCGCTGGACCCGCCGGGACGGCCGCCGCAGCTGCTGTACGCCGGGGACGTGGACGGGCGGGCGGTGGTGGTCCTGCTCGACGCCGACCGGCTGGTGCGCTACGGCGAAGCCGCCGGGGGACCGCGGGACCGGGCGCTCGAGTTCGCCCGTACCGACGAGGCCGGGGTCACCACCGCGGGCGCCGTCGCCCTGAGCCGGGCGGGCGGCCGGGCCCGCTATCTGCTGGCCCCCTGGATCGCCACGGCCGCCGTCCGGGACCTGCTGCGCCCGGCGGACGCCGGGCAGCCGCTGGCCGTGGCCGCCGACGGGGTCACCGGCGCCGCGGCCGTGCCCGGGGTGTCCGGGGCGTGCGCCGGCTGGCCCGTACTCGAACTGACCTCGTCCACCCGCATCGTGGAGAAGCACTCCTTCGTGCTGGCCGACCTCGGCGCGCTGTCGCCCGTACACCTGACCTACACGCCCCTGCCCGACGGGCCGAACGCCGTGCCCGCGCGCCAGCCGAGGGAGGCCACCGGGCCCGCGGCGCGCGCCGCCTGGGCGCCGCTCGCGTGCGGGCTGCGGGAGTTGCGCGCGGGTGGGGTGCGGGCCGTCAACATCTGGGACTTCGCCGACTCCGAGCTGCCCGAGGGGGGCGGGCGGGCCGTCTGGTCCTGCGTCCGCGCATCCGGCTGGGCGGGGCCGGGGGACGTGCGGGTGCAGCTGCGGCCGCCCGTGGGTCCGCCCGTGGAGGTGGCTCGGGCGCGGTCCACCGCCGCCTGCGGCCGGTTCGGGCAGCACCTGCTGGTGGGGGCGCGGTGGCGGACGGCCGCCGGGCACTGGTTCGAACTGGCCGCCGGGAGCCGGGAGGTGGCGGCCATCACGGCCACCGGCGGGGTCCGTGCGGAGGCGGCCGGGCGCAGCCTGACCGCGCCCGCCGGCCCCGAGGACGCCCCCGTCGGGCTGACCGCCCGCCTCACCAGTGGCGCCCGCATCACGGCCCTCGACGGCGCTGGCGGAGGCCGCGACTGAGCCCGCCCCTCCGGCTCCGCCGTGGCCCGGTGCGGTGGGGTGGTTCAGCCTCGCCGGAGTTTGAGGCGCGGGGTCGCGGGGCGGAGCCCCGGGCCGCTGCGCGGAGCGCTCCCCGCCCCGCCCTTCCTCCGTTCCCCGGGCTCCGCCCGGACCCGGTCCTCAAACGCCGGACGGGCTGGAGGGGGGCTGCGCCCGGGCCCGGTCCTCAAGCGCCGGACGGGCTGGCGGTGGCCCCCGGGCTGCGCCCGGACCCCGTCCTCAAACGCCGGACGGGCTGGAGGGGGGCTGCGCCCGGGCCCCGTCCTCAAGCGCCGGACGGGCTGTGAGGGGGCTTCCGGTGGCTCGCGGGCGGGGTGGGGCATGATCCGTGCTCCTGTAGCATGACCGGGAGCGCGAGGGCGGTGACGCAAGAGGTCACAGCCCTCGCTTTCGTGTAAGGCCCACCCCTTGAAATGCGGCGCGTGACGTTTCGGCGGTTCGATACGATGAGCCCCTTCACGATCCTTCACTCACCGCACGTATGAAATGGAGCATCCGAGGATGTCTCGACACCTGATCACCAGCGCGCTTCCGTACATCAACGGGATCAAGCACCTGGGCAACATGGTCGGGTCGATGCTTCCGGCGGACGTGTACTCCCGGTACCTCCGCCAGCGTGGCCACGAGGTCCTCTACATCTGCGCCACCGACGAACACGGCACCCCCGCCGAGCTGGCCGCCAAGGCCGCCGGGCTCTCGGTCGCCGAGTTCTGCGCGCAGGCGCACGACGCGCAGAAGGCGGTCTACGACGGCTTCGAGCTGTCCTTCGACTACTTCGGCCGCAGCTCCTCGCAGCAGAACGCGGAGATCACCCAGCACTTCGCGCGCCGCCTCCAGGAGAACGGCCTTCTCGAGGAGCGCGCGATCCGGCAGGTCTACTCGCCGGTCGACGGCCGCTTCCTGCCGGACCGCTACGTCGAGGGCACCTGCCCGCACTGCGGTTACGACAAGGCCCGCGGCGACCAGTGCGAGAACTGCACCCGCGTCCTGGACCCCACGGACCTGATCGAGCCGCGCTCGGCCATCTCCGGCTCCACCGAGCTGGAGGTCCGCGAGACCAAGCATCTCTTCCTGCTCCAGTCCGCGCTCCAGGGCGAGGTCGAGACCTGGGTCGCCGAGCACGAGGAGGAGTGGCCGCAGCTGGCGTCCTCCATCGCCCGCAAGTGGCTGACCGAGGGCCTGCACGACCGCGCGATCACCCGTGACCTGGACTGGGGCGTGCCGGTCCCGGCCGACACCTGGCCGGAGCTGGCCGCCGACGGCAAGGTCTTCTACGTCTGGTTCGACGCCCCGATCGAGTACATCGCGGCGACGAAGGAGTGGGCGGACGCCGACCCGGCGAACCGCGACTACAAGTCCTGGTGGTACGAGGCCGAGGACGTCCGCTACACCCAGTTCATGGCCAAGGACAACGTCCCCTTCCACACCGTGATGTTCCCCGCCACCGAGCTGGGCGTCCGGGAGCCGTGGAAGATGGTCGACTACGTCAAGGCCTTCAACTGGCTGACCTACTACGGCGGCAAGTTCTCCACCTCGCAGAAGCGCGGCGTCTTCACGGACCAGGCGCTGGAGATCCTGCCCTCCGACTACTGGCGCTACTTCCTCATCGCCAACGCCCCCGAGTCCGACGACTCGTCCTTCACGTGGGAGCACTTCGCCGCCACCGTCAACAAGGACCTCGGCGGTACCCTCGGCAACTTCGTCAACCGCGTGCTGACCTTCTCGCGCAAGCGCTTCGGCGACGAGGTCCCCGCGGGCAGCCCCGCCGGTGAGGCCGAGGCCAAGCTGGGCGAGCAGATCGCCGAGCTGCTCGCCGAGTACGAGGGCCACATGGAGGCGCTCCAGTACCGCAAGGCCGCGGCCGCCCTGCGCGCCCTGTGGTCGGCGGGCAACGCCTACCTGGACGAGAAGGCCCCCTGGCTGGAGGTCAAGACCGACCCGGAGGGCGGGGCGCTCACCCTGCGCACCGCGATGAACCTCATCCACCTCTACTCGGTGGTCTCCGAGCCGCTCATCCCGGCCTCGGCGCGCGCCATGCGCTCGTCCTTCGACCTGGCCGACGACACCGCGGCCTGGGTCACCCCGGAGCAGGCCCGCTCGCTCGACGCGGTCCCCGCCGGCACGCCGTTCACCGTCCCGCCGGTCCTCTTCGCGAGGATCACCGAGGAGGACCTGGACTCCTACCGCGAGCGCTTCGGCGCCGCCGTGGCGGTCTGACAGGAGTAGCACACGGTACGGAGGAGGGGCGCGGCCACCTGGTGGCCGCGCC
>NZ_JBEOXE010000152.1:0-3250 GCF_040296485.1 Streptomyces sp. NPDC002138
CAAGGCCCTGCCCGCCCCCGACTTCACGCTCACGGCAGGCACCGGCCGAAAGCCCACGACCCCGCAGGAAGAACTCCTCTGCGAGATCTTCGCGAGAGTGCTGGGTGTGGAGCGGGTCAGCGTCGATGACGACTTCTTCGCCCTCGGCGGGCACTCATTGCTGGCCGCCGAGCTCGTCAGCCGGGTTCGGGCGGAGATGGGAGTCGAGGCCGAGATCCGGGCTCTGTTCGAGGCGCCAACCGTAGCCGGGTTCGCGCAGCAGATCGGGAACACAAAGTCAACCAGGCCGACCCTGCGCCCGATGCGTGACCGGCGGAACCGATGACTGCCGACTGACGAGCCCCCGGGCCCGGCCAGTCAAGGGGTACCGATGGCCAATCGGCCGCCGCATCCGACCCCGGTCGGGCGTGGCGGCCGTACGCGCTTCCGGACCCTTCGGACCATGACGGGCCCCTGTTCAAGTGCCGCTCGGCCGCACTTGCACAGGAAGATTCTGTCGGCGGGGCGCGCTCGTGGGGCGGGCCTGCGAGGTCCGGGAATGGGCCCGAATGATCGGCAGCCACAGGACCGGGCAGGCAGCGTCGCTCGCCGCTGTGACCGGCTCTTTTGGATCACCCGGGACACAGCTGGAGGGAGAGGCTGTCATACCGAATCTGGCTGCCAGGAACACCATGCAGGGTTCGAAAAAGCCGGGGCACCGGCGGTGCCCCGGCCGCAGGCACCAGCCGACGGTGATCATTGATCGTCGTGTGGGCCTGGGAGATAGTGGGTCGCGTTGAGCCGTGGTGGATCGCCGATAAGCCTCCATCGGACGGTGCGGGTGTTCAACGGGAACAGCCGTCACCGTCATCTATGGCACCATCCCACTGGTTTGCTTCATGGAAGGGAATGCGTCGTGGCGAATCTGTTCCACGATCCGGGTTCCGGCTGCCTGGGTCTGGTCGACGACGGGGGACGGCATTCCGTCTGGTCGGCCGTCGCCACGGCGCTCGACGGCTGGACCGGTTCACGGCGATGGAAGTGAAATAGTCGGCAGCTGTGCCACGGCCCGGTCGTGGTCGATGGCCTCGACCGTCTGCTCGGCAGGCCCTTGCATGGCGAGGCGCGGACATACGCAGGGCATGCCGAGTGCGGAGATCCAATGACCACTCCTTAGGCAGCACCCCAGCCGACTCGGTCAATCGCGCCGACCTCCTGGGCTCGGCAAGCCGTGAATTCGCTTACCGAGGGCGCGAGATACCGCATGCCCGTAGGCGGCAGGCTCTGCATCCAAAGGGCACTTGCACAGCAGCCTGAATATCAAAAGTCAGACTAGGCCGACGTTGCGGCCAGGACGTAACCAGGAGGGGTCCTGATGTTTCCGTTGTCCTTTGCGCAGCGTCGGTTGTGGTTCGTTGATCAGTTGGAGGGGCCGAGCGCGACGTACAACCTTCCTGTGGCGCTGCGTTTGTCGGGTCGGGTGAATGCCGGGGCGTTGAATGCGGCGCTGAGGGATGTTATCGGGCGTCATGAAGTGTTGCGCACGGTGTACGGGCTTACGGGCGGTGAGCCTTTTCAGCGGATTCTTGCTCTGGAGGAGCTGGACTGGGAGTTGTCGCTGGCCGAGGTGGGCTCGTCGGCTGGTTTGGAGGGTGCGGTCGGTGACGCGGCGCGGTATGTGTTCGATCTTGCGGCGGAGGTGCCGATTCGGGCTTGCCTGGTTTCGGCTGGGCCGGAGGATCACGCTCTGGTTTTGACTATTCATCACATTGCTGGTGATGGGTGGTCGATGGGGCCGTTGGGGCGTGATGTGTCGGTTGCTTATGCGGCGCGTTGTTCGGGCCGGGCTCCGGGGTGGGAGCCGCTTCCGGTGCAGTATGCCGATTATGCGCTGTGGCAGCGGGAGATGCTGGGTGAGGCGGGCGATCCGGAGAGCGTGCTGGCGATTCAGCTGGCTTACTGGCGTGGCGTGTTGGCCGGCGCTCCGGAGGAGTTGGGGCTGCCCTTTGACCGGGCGCGTCCGGTGCTGGCGAGTGGCCGTGGTCATCGGGTGCCGCTGGAGATTCCGTCCGGGGTGCATGCGCGGGTCGTGGAGCTGGCGCGGGCCGAGGGTGTGACCGTGTTCATGGTGCTGCAGGCCGCGCTTGCGGTGCTGCTGTCCCGGCTGGGCGCTGGTACGGACATCCCCATCGGTTCGGCGAGCGCGGGCCGTACGGACGAGGCGCTGGACGACCTGGTCGGGTTCTTCGTCAACTCCCTGGTGCTGCGTACGGATCTGTCGGGTGATCCGTCTTTCCGTGAGGTGCTGGGCCGGGTTCGGGAGGCGGGTCTGTCGGCGTTTGATCATCAGGATGTGCCGTTCGAGCGTCTGGTCGAGGAGCTGGCGCCGGTCCGTGCGAGGGCGCGGCACCCTCTGTTTCAGGTGATGCTTTCGCTCAACAACACGGGGGAGGCGTCGCTGAGTCTGCCGGGCCTGGAGACGGCGGGTATGGCGAGCGGGCTTTCTGCGGCGAAGTTCGACCTTGAGATGGACATCCGGGAGGAGTTCGATGCGGCCGGGGCGCCGGCTGGGTTGCGTGGCTGGCTGATCGGGGCGGCGGATCTGTTCGATGTGGAGTCGGTCGAGCGGGTTGTGGTGTGGTGGGAGCGGGTGGTGCGGACACTGGCCGACGAACCGCAGCTGCGTCTGAGCCGAGTTGACGTGCTCGATGATGTGGAACGTCGTCGGGTGCTGACGGAGTGGAATGACACGGCTGTTGATGTTGCTCCGTTGACGTTGCCGGAGTTGTTTGAGGCTCGTGTGGCGGAGTCGCCTGGTGCGGTTGCTGTGGTGTTTGAGGGTGTTGAGGTTTCGTATGGTGAGTTGGATGCGCGGGCGAATCGTCTGGCCCGGCATCTGATTGCGCTTGGTGTGGGCCCTGAGTGTGTGGTCGGGGTGTGTCTTGAGCGTGGTGTTGAGATGGTGGTGGCGCTACTGGCCGTGGTGAAGGCTGGTGGTGCCTACCTCCCGGTGGATCCGGAGTATCCGGCGGAGCGGGTCGGGTATGTGCTGGAGGCGGCTGGCGCGTCCGTTGTCGTGACCACGGATGCGTTGGCGGGTGTGCTGCCTGCGGGTGTGGGCCGGGTGCTGGTGGAGGACCCGGCGATTGCGGGGCTCGCCGGTGATGCGGTTGAGCGTGTGGTGTTGGCGGGGCATCCGGCGTATGTGATTTTCACGTCGGGTTCGACGGGGCGTCCCAAGGGTGTGGTGGTTTCGCATGCGGGGATTGTG
>NZ_JBEOXE010000153.1:0-2815 GCF_040296485.1 Streptomyces sp. NPDC002138
ACCTGCGCGAACGCCCCGCACAACAGCTCCTCCTGGAGCGACACCGGACCACGACCCACACCACCCGCGTACTCAGGGGCCGGCAGAGCCTTGCGATCCAGCTTCCCGTTCGGCGTCAGCGGCAGCGCGTCCAGCAGGACGACAGCCGACGGCACCATGTACTCGGGCAGCCGGGCGGCCGCGAATTCCCGCAGCGAGCCCGTCAGGTCAGCCCCGGCATCATCGGCAACCACGGCGTAGGCGACCAGCCGCCGGTCCCCCGCGACGTCCTCACGCACGACGGCCAAGGCCTGCGTGACCTGCGGGTGCGCGGTCAGCGCGGCCGCGATCTCCGCCGGCTCGATCCGGAAGCCACGCAGCTTCACCTGTTCGTCGGCGCGGCCGACGAACTCCAGATCGCCCTCGACGGTCCACCGCGCGATGTCGCCGGTCCGGTACATCCGCTCCGCCACACCGCCGAACGGGCAGGCCACGAAGCGTTCGGCGGTCAGGCCTGGGCGGTTCAGATAGCCGCGGGCCAGGCCGGAGCCGGCGATGTACAGCTCGCCGGCGACACCGGGCGCGACCGGGGCGAGCGACCCGTCGAGCACGTAGACCCGTGTGTTCGCGATCGGGCCGCCGATGGAGGAGACGCCGTCGGCGGTGGCTTCGGGCGACAGCCGCCGGTCGGTGGACCAGATGGTGGTCTCGGTCGGACCGTACAAGTTGGTCGCCGAGGCGGCCGTGGCCACCAGGGTGCGGGCCAGCTCGCCCGGCAGTGCCTCGCCGCCGACCAGCGCGCGTACACCGGTGAGCCATTCGGGCCGGGAGTCGTCCGCGGCTTCGGACTCGGCCAGCAGGGCCTGCCACAGGCTCGGCGTCGCCTGCACGACGGTCGCGCCAGCGGCCACGATCAGGGCACGCAGGGCCCGCGGATCCCGTACGACCTCGCGGGCGGCGAGCACGACGCGGGCACCGTTGAGCAGCGGCAGGTAGAGCTCCAGGCCGGCGATGTCGAAGCCGACCGTGGTGACCGCCACCAGCCGGTCGTCCTCGTCCAGGGCGAAGCGCTCCTGCATCGAGGCAAGGAAGTTGACCAGTGACCGGTGCTCGATCACCACACCCTTGGGGCGGCCCGTGGAGCCGGAGGTGTAGATCACGTAGGCCGGGTGCTCGGGAGAGGGCGCCCGGTCGAGCGCGTTGCTGTCGAGGGCGGCTATGGCCGGGTCCTCCACCAGCACCCGCGACACCCCCGGCGGGACCAGGTCTGCCAGCGCGGCCGTGGTCACCACCGCGGCCGCGCCGGAAGTGTCCAGCGTGTACGCGATCCGGTCCGCCGGGTAGTCCGGGTCGACCGGCAGGTAGGCGCCACCGGCCTTCATGACGGCCAGCAGAGCCAGTACGAGATCCGTGCCGCGCTCCAGGGCCACGGCGACCACGGACTCCGCGCCCACTCCCTGACCGGCAAGGTGGCGGGCCAGGCGGTTCGCCCGCGCGTCCAGCTCGGCGTAGGAGAGCCGGACGTCCTCGAACTCCAGGGCGACGGCATCCGGGGTCCGCGCCACCTGGGCCTCGAACAGGGCCGGCAGCGTCGACGGCTCGACGTCGAGGGTGGTGTCGTTCCACTCCTCGAGTACGCGCCGACGCTCCTCGGCGTCGAGCACGTCCACCTGGCTCAGGCGCACCTGCGGGTCCTCGGACAGCGCGGCCAGAACCTGAGTCCACCGGCCCATGATCCGCGCGGCCGATTCGGCATCGAACAGGTCCGCTGCCGCGATCACCCCGCCGTGCAGTCCTGCCGGCGTGCCGTCGGCGTCGAAGGTCTCCAGAACACTGAGTTCCAGGTCGAACTTGGCCGTGGTCAGCTCCGCAGCCACGGCACCGGCCCGTACGCCCGGCAGGTCCAGGACGGCTTCGGCGTTGTTGTCCACGGTGAGCATCACCTGGAACAGCGGGTGCCGGGCCATGGAGCGGCTGGGAGCGAGTTCCTCGACGAGGCGCTCGAACGGCACCTCCTGGTGGGCGAAGGCCGAAAGCCCCGTTTCCCGGACCCGGCCCAGCACCTCACGGAAGGTCGGGTCACCCGACAGATCCGTGCGCAGCACCAGGGAGTTGACGAAGAACCCGACCAGGTCGTCCAGCGCCTCGTCCGTACGGCCCGCGCTCGCCGAACCGATGGGGATGTCCGTACCAGCGCCCAGCCGGGACAGCAGCACCGCAAGCGCGGCCTGCAGCACCATGAACACGGTCACACCCTCGGCCCGCGCGAGCTCCACCAGACGGGCATGCACCCCGGCCGGCACCTCCACGGGAAGACGGTGCCCCACGTGACCGGCAACCGCCGGACGCGCCCGGTCGAACGGCAGCTCCAACTCCTCAGGAACACCGGCCAACGCCTCACGCCAGTAGGCCAGCTGGGCCGCCAGCACGCTCTCCGGATCGCCCTCGTCACCGAGCAGCTCACGCTGCCACAGCGCATAGTCGGCGTACTGCACCGGCAGCGGCTCCCACTCCGGGGCCCCGCCCGCACAACGCGCCGCGTACGCGGTGGACAGATCGCGAGCCAGCGGCCCCGTCGACCAACCGTCACCGGCGATGTGGTGCACGACCATGACCAGCACCTTCTCGCCGGAACCGGTCGAGAACAGCCAGGCACGGATGGGCAGTTCGCAGGAGAGGTCGATCGCATGGCGCATCGCCCCGGCAACCGCGTTGTCGAGGTCGGCGGGTGCCACCTCGACGGCCGACAGCTCCCAGTCCAGCTCGTCCAGCCCGACGATGCGCTGGTACGGCTCGCCGTCCACGACCCCGTACACCGTGCGCAGCACTTCGTGCC
>NZ_JBEOXE010000154.1:0-2558 GCF_040296485.1 Streptomyces sp. NPDC002138
TCGGCCACCAGACCATGCACCGTCCCCGCCGGAGCCTCCACCCCACCCGACTCGTTCCACTCCCGCACCACACGGTCGAACTCACCCGCGGCGAGGATCGGAAGGTCCGCCACGGCCCGGTCCGGGTCCGCGGCGATGCCCTCCAGCAGCACGTTCAGGTGCTCGCCGAAGCGCGCGATCGTGGCTGCGTCGAACAGCTCCGCGCTGTACTCGACGAGCGCCCGCAGGCCGCCCTCGTACTCCTCGAACTCGAGGGTCAGGTCGAACAGCGCGGTGTCCCGCTCCAGCCGGTAGTCCGTGACCTTGACCGCGCCCAGGTCCGGGTGCATGCCGGGGGCGTTCTGGAGGACCACCATCGCCTGGATGAGCGGCGTACGGCTGGTGTCCCGCTCCGGCTGCAGGGCTTCCACCAGTCGCTCGAAGGGCACCTCCTCGTGCGCGAACGCGTCGAGGACGGTCTCCCTCACCTGGTCCAGCACCGCCCGGAAGGCCATGTCGGGCTCGATGTGCGAGCGCAGCACCACGGTGTTGACGAGGAAGCCGATCAGCTGCTCCAGATCGGCGTTCCCGTTCCCCTGGCCGCGCCCGGCGGACGCGGTACCGACGGCGATGTCCTGCTGTCCGGTCCAGCGGGCGAAGACCGTCTTCACCGCCGCCGTGAGCGCCATGTACAGCGTCGCGCCCTGCTCGCGCGCCAGTTCCTTGAGCGCGCCGAGCGTGGCCGCCGGTACCTCGAATCCGTGGACCGCGCCCGCGGAGGAGCGGACCACCGGGCGCGGCCGGTCGGTGGGGAGTTCCAGCGGCTCGATGCCCGCGAGCCGCTCGCGCCACCAGCCGAGCTGCTCCTCCAGCAGACCGCCGTCCACGAGCCGTGCCCGCTGCCAGGCGGCGAAGTCCGGGTACTGGACGGGTACGTCGCCCAGCTCCGCGGGCCGGCCCTCGGTGCGGGCCGCGTACAGCTCGCCCAGTTCACGGGCGGCGACGCCCATGGACCAGCCGTCCGTGACGATGTGGTGCATGCCCAGCACGCACACGTGCTCGTCCGTCGTCAGCCGGACGAGGAGTACGCGCACCAGCGGGCCGTTCTTCAGGTCGTACGGGCGCGCCAGCTCCGCCTGCGCCAGCTCGCGCAGGCGCTCCTCGGTTCCGGCCTCGGCCGTGTGCCACTGGGGCTCCAGCACCGGGTGGACGATCTGCACACCCTGGCCGCCGACCACGTCGAAGGTCGTGCGCAGCGACTCGTGGCGCGCCACCAGGTCGCCGACGGCCGCGCGCAGCGCGGACGCGTCGAGCGGGCCGGTCAGCCGCAGGGCGGCGGCGGAGTGGTATTCGGTGCTGCCCTCGTTGAAGTCCTCCAGGAACCACAGGCGCTGCTGGCCGAAGGACATCGGCGGCAGGCCGTCCCGCGGCGCCGCGGGAATACCGAGGTCGGTCCCGGCCGGGGCGGCGTCCTCGGGAGCCACGGCGGCCGCGAGCTGCGCGACCGTCGGCGCCTCGAAGAGCAGCCGCGGTGAGAGGCTCGCGCCGAGTGCCTGCCGGGCCCGCGACACGACCTGGATGGTCAGGATGGAGTCGCCGCCGAGGTCGAAGAAATTGTCGTGGACGCCGACCCGTTCGACACCGAGTACGTCGGCCCATACGTCGGCCAGGATCCGCTCGGTCTCGTCGCGCGGGGCGGTGTACTCCGTGCCGAGCTGCTCGGTCTGGACCTCGGGGGCGGGCAGGGCCCGCCGGTTCACCTTGCCGCTCGGGGTGAGCGGGAGCCGGTCGAGGGTGACGAACACGGCCGGGACCATGTAGTCCGGCAGCGACCCGCCCAGATGGGCCCGCAGCTCGCCGGTGGACAGAACGGTGTCCGAGACGAGGTAGGCCACCAGCCGCTTGTGCCCGTCGGCGCCCTGGTGGGCGGTGACCACCGTCTCGCGGATCCGCGGGTGGCCCACCAACGCGGTCTCGATCTCACCGAGTTCGATCCGGAAACCGCGGATCTTCACCTGGTCATCAGCGCGCCCCAGGTACTCCAGGGTCCCGTCCGCCTTCCAACGCGCCACGTCACCGGAGCGGTACATCCGCTCCCCCGGCGCACCGAACGGGTTCGCCGGGAACCGCTCCTGCGTCAGCTCGGGCCGGTGCAGATAACCCCGCGCCAGACCACCACCCGCCACATGGATCTCACCCGCGACACCCACCGGCACCGGAGCACCCCGCTCATCCAGCAGGAACACCCGGTAGCTCGGCAACGGACGACCCGCCGGAAGCCTGCCACCCGCCGCCACGTGCGCCGCGGTGATCTCCTGGTACGTGACGTGCACCGTCGTCTCGGTGATCCCGTACATGTTCACCAACCGGGCGCCCGCACCGTCGAAGCGCTCGAACCACGACTGCACGTGCTTCGGCTCCAGCGCCTCACCGCCGAAGATCACCCACCGGAGATCCGGCAGGGGCTCCCCGCCGCTCTCCACGAGCTCGCGGAACATCGACGGCGTCTGGTTGAAGACGGTCACGCCCTCGTCCCGCAGCAGCTCCCACATCAGCTCCGGGCTGCGCGCCGTGTCCTG
>NZ_JBEOXE010000155.1:0-2217 GCF_040296485.1 Streptomyces sp. NPDC002138
GTACTGCAGGGGGGACCCTGTGGGAGAGTAGGACGCCGCCGAACAATTTTTCCGGGAAAGCCCCGCACCTTTTGGTGCGGGGCTTTTCTGCGTTCTGATGCCGAAAACGGTCGGCGCTGTTAGCTTGCTGTGATGGACCAGTTCTCACGCTCATGGACTGCGCTGCGGGCCGCGGTCGCCCAACTCCGGGACGAGGACTTCGCCCTGCCGTCCGGCTGCGTAGGCTGGCTCGTGCGGGATCTGGTGTGCCATCTGATCATCGACGCGCAAGACGTCCTGATCACTCTCGTCACCCCCGTCGACGCCGCACCGACCCGCGATGCGGCGACGTACTGGAACGTGCTCGATACCCCGACCGGCGACGACCCGCTCGATGCGCTGATCGTCCGCCTGGCCGCGGCGTACGAGGAGCCGTGGCTGCTCAAGTTCCACCTGGACGACGTCGGCTCCGCCGCCGGCCGAGCGGCCGAACTCGCGGACCGGGCCGGCCGCGTGGGAACCCGCGACGAGGTCCTGACCGCGGGCGACTACCTCTCCGCGTACGTCCTGGAATGGACGCTGCACCACCTCGACCTCACGGCACACCTCCCCCACGCGGCGCCCCCACCCGAAGAAGGCCTCCGCCAGTCCCGAGAGCTACTGGAATCCATCGTCGGCACGGCGTTGCCCCCCTCCTTCTCGGACAAGGAAGCCCTCCTGATCGCCACGGGCCGCCGCCCCCCAACAAACCCTCAGCAGGCCGCACTTGCCAACCTGCCCAAAGCCCTTTCCCTCCCCCTCACCCTGGGCTAACACCCCCGGTTCGAACCTGGGCCCGTAGCCTGGCCGGGTGCTCGACGACGTCCTCGCCTTGTGGCCCCTCGCGCCCGCTTCCGAGACCGGCTGACTCGCCGGGCTCGCCCAGGACGCCGGGCTCACCGGCTACGAGGTGCCCGGGCGGCCCGGCGATCCCGTCGTGCCGCAGGGCCTGTACCCCTGTCTTCGCTGCTTTCCCTCGGCGAAGGAGGCGGGCGTCCGGCCCGGTTCCATCGAGTGGCCCGCCGAGGGGAGTCTCGACAGGCCGACTTGGGACCAGCTGATCCGTTTCCTCTCATGGGGTGGGCCGGGGAGGGTGCGCTGCTTCGGTCAGGTGGTGCTGGGCCCGCGTCAGGTTCGAAGCCGGGCCTTCGGTCGATTGAGTACCAGCCGGTGATCGGTCCAGGGCTCGTACGTCGCCCGTCGCTCCTGAACCGCTTCCCAGGTCGGCTCTTCCCAGCCGACGATGCCCCGGGATCGGCGCTCCAGGCGCTGCCGATGGACCCGCGAGTCCGAACACACCACCTCCGTGAATGCCACTGGCGCCCGATGGCGGTCGGCCAGTGTCCGCCACTGCCGGCGAGCCGCCTCCGCGGCGGCAGACAGCGCCCGCCCGAGCCCCTCGGCAACCGAACTCTTTCCCGCCGTGGGCAGACCGGCCGTCACGATCAGCATGGCGGCACTGTCGTATGTCCGGCCCCTGGCGCCCGTCCGGACGACGCCCACGGGTCACGCCCGGGTCGCTGACGTCCGGGGGCGTCCACGTTCCATTCCCCCGGTAGGGAGCCGTCGCAGAAGACGCAGACGAAGTGCTCCTCCCGGACGATGTTCAGCTGATCGCAGGTGGGGCAGCGGCGGAACACCACCTCACCGACCACCCACTGGCCGTGCTCCTTGCGGAAGCCGATCTCACCGGCGCTCAGGACGGTGCCACCGCCGACACACACCACGTGCTCGCTCCGGCGCGGCGCGAGACGCAGCACACCCGCCGGGTCGACGACGAACGTGAAGGGCTCGGCGAGTTCCGCCGCGGACAGGGCCGAAGCCCAGGCGCTGAAGTCCTCCGGCGAGCGGGCGGGGTGGGCGGATTCTGGGGCGTTGACACGGTGAGGGTGGCTGGGTAGAGTCGAACGGTTGCCTCGAACTGGACAAGTTCGGCGACAGTGGTTTAGAGTCTTACCCGCCCCCCTCCCATGGAATTCAAATCCATCAGGGGTGCACTCCGCTCTTTTTCAGATGTGAACGCCGGGAGAACCGGTCCGAAACTTCTGATAGAGTCGGTCTCGCCGGAAAGGGAAACGCGAAAGCGAAAACCTGGAAAGCAAACCCCGCTTCGACCGGGAATCGGACACGAGAGAGTCTGATAGAGTCGGAAACGAAGAACGAAGCCCGGAGGAAAGCCCGAGAGGGTGAGTACAAAGG
>NZ_JBEOXE010000156.1:0-2148 GCF_040296485.1 Streptomyces sp. NPDC002138
CGGTCGGTGGTCGCGGGGCATGCGTATGTTGCGCAGGCGGCGGTGATCGCGCGTGAGGATGTTCCGGGTGATGTGCGGCTGGTTGCTTATGTGGTTGCGGGTGAGGGCGCGGATCGTGCGGGGTTGCCTTCTGCGGTGCGGGAGTTCGCGGGTTCCCGGCTGCCGGAGTACATGGTGCCCTCGGCTGTTGTGGTCCTGGACGCGCTGCCCCTGACCGTGAACGGGAAGCTGGACCGCAAGGCACTGCCCGCCCCCGACAGCAGGGTCGGCTCCGGACGCGGCCCGGCCACGGTGCGTGAAGAGATCCTGTGCGCGGCATTCGGGCAGGTCCTCGGACTCGACACTGTGGGCGTGGACGACGACTTCTTCGAACTGGGCGGCCACTCCCTGCTCGCGATCCGGCTGGTGGAGCAGCTGCGTACTCAGGGCGTGTCGGTGTCCGTACGGGTTCTCTTCGAAAGTCCGACGGTCGCTGGGCTCGCGGCGGTCGCCGGAGCCCAAGAGGTGGAGGTGCCGGAGAACCTGATCCCCGCGAATGCGGTGGAGATCACGCCGGAGATGCTGCCGCTGGTGGAGCTGGACGCGGACGAGATCGGGCGGATCGTCACTACCGTCGAGGGCGGCGCGGCCAACATCGCAGACATCTACCCCCTTGCGCCGCTCCAGGAAGGCCTGCTCTTCCACCACCTGATGGCGGACGGTGGCAAGGACGCCTACGTGATGCCGACCGTCGTGGAGTTCGACTCGCGTGAACGGCTCGACAGCTTTACCGAGGCCCTTCAGCAGGTCATCGACCGGCACGACATCTTCCGTACCGCGATCGTCTGGGAGGGCCTGCGCGAAGCGGTCCAGGTCGTACAGCGTCGAGCGCCGCTCCCCGTCGAGGTGGTCCGACTGGATGCGCAGAGCGATGACCTGACCGCCGACCTGGTAGCGGCCGGCGGTTCCTCGATGGACCTGGGCCGCGCCCCGCTCATCCGGGTGCACGCGGCGGCCGAGCCGGGCACGGATCGGTGGCTGGCCCTGGTGCGGGTGCACCACATGGTGCAGGACCACACCGCGATGGAGGTGCTGCTGGACGAGGTGGACGCGTTCCTGACCGGACGAGGTGCCGAGCTGGCGTCGCCGCTGCCGTTCCGCACCTTCGTCGCTCAGGCGCGCGGGGGCGTGGCGCGTGCCGAGCATGAGCGGTACTTCGCGGAGCTGCTCGGCGACGTGACCGAACCGACCGCGCCGTTCGGACTGATGGACGTACACGGTGACGGCGCGGACGCGGTCCGCCTGGGTATCCCGCTGCCGACGGAACTGTCAGCACGAGTGGGCGAGCTGTCGCGCCGACTGGGCGCGAGCAAGGCCACACTCATGCACCTCGCCTGGGCTCGGGTTCTGGCCACGGTCAGCGGCCGGGACGACGTCGTCTTCGGCACGGTGCTGTTCGGCCGGATGAACGCCGGCGTCGGCTCGGACCGGGTACCGGGCCCGTTCATCAACACCTTGCCGGTACGTGTGCGAGTGAACGAACTCGGCGTGCTGGAGGCGGTCGCGGCGATGCGTGGACAGCTCGCGGAGCTGATGGAGCACGAGCACGCGCCGCTCGCACTGGCACAGCAGGCCAGTGGGGTGGCCGGCGACACGCCACTGTTCACTTCGATCTTCAACTACCGGCACAACGCCGCCCCCGCCAACGCCCCGGCGCCGGAGGAGGCTGACGCACAGGAGAACGGCGGAGGGATCCGGCTGCTCTTCCAGCGCGAGCGCACGAACTACCCGCTCCAGGTCGCGGTGGACGACTACGGGGACTCGTTGGGGCTCTCCATCGACGCAGTGGCCTCGCTCGACCCGCGAGCGGTGGGTGCGCTTGTCTGCACCGCCACCAACGGCCTCGTGACAGCACTGGAACAGGCGCTGGACGGCGGCGCTGACCTGCCGCTGAGCACGGTGCCCGTGCTCGATGATGTGGAACGTCGTCGGGTGATCGAGCTGTGGAATGACACGGCTGTTGATGTTGCTCCGTTGACGTTGCCGGAGTTGTTTGAGGCTCGGGTGGCGGAGACGCCTGATGCGGTGGCCGTCGATTTCGAGGGTGTTGAGGTTTCGTATGGGGAGTTGGATGCGCGGGCGAATCGTCTGGCCCGGCATCTGATTGCG
>NZ_JBEOXE010000157.1:0-2054 GCF_040296485.1 Streptomyces sp. NPDC002138
CAGCTGGCGCACTGGACGGCCGAACTGGACGGTCTGCCGGAGGAGATCGCGCTGCCCGCCGACCACTCCCGGCCGGCCCACCCGACCCACCGGGCCCGGATCCACACCGCGCACACCGACCGCACGGTCCACCACAAGCTGGTGACCCACGCGCGCAGCGGGCAGGCCACCTTGTTCCACTCCGTGCACGCGGCCCTCGCGGTGCTGCTGACGCGCAACGGCGCCGGAACCGACCTGCCCATCGGGACGCCCACGGCCGGCCGTACGCACCGTGACCTGGACCAGCTGATCGGGTTCTTCGTCAACACGCTGGTGCTGCGCACGGACACGAGCGGCAACCCGACCCACACCGAGCTGCTGCGTCGCACCCGCGACGTGAACCTCGCGGCGCTCTCCCACCAGGACCTGCCCTTCGAGCGCATCGTCGAGGCGCTCAACCCGCGCCGCGCCCCGCACCGCCACCCGCTGTTCCAGACCATCCTCACCTTCAACAGCGCCGCTGGGGCGGGTGGCGAACCCGCCACGGCCGATGTCGCGTCGGAGAGCGCGGCCAAATTCGACCTGTCCTTCACCGTCACCGAGCACCACACCGCCGACGGCGCTCCGGGCGGCCTGACCGTGACCATCGAGTACGCCGCCGACCTCTTCGAGCCCGCCACCATCGCGCGGCTCGCCGAGCAGTTCCAGCGGATCCTGACCAGCGCCGCCGACCACCCCGACACCCCCCTCCACGACATCGACCTGCTCTCCGAGCACGAGCGCAAGGCCCTGTTCACCGACTGGAACGGCCCCGCACGCGCACTCCCCGGCCGGACCCTGCCCGAGCTGTTCGCCGCCCAGGTCGCCCGCACCCCCGACGCCACCGCCGTCGTCTGCGAGACCGGCGCCCTCAGCTACGCCCAGCTCGACACCGCGGCCAACCGCCTGGCCCGCCACCTCGTGGCCCAGGGGGCGGCGCCCGAGCGGCTCGTCGCGCTGGCCGTGCCGCGCTCGGTGGAGACCCTGGTCGCCGTGCTGGCGGTGGTCAAGTCCGGTGCGGCGTACCTGCCGATCGACCTCACCCACCCGGGCGAGCGGATCGCCTACACGCTGGCCGACGCCCGGCCGCTGTGCGTGCTCACCACCGCCGAGGCGGCCGCCCAGCTGCCCGTCACCGAGCACCCGCGCCTGCTGCTCGACGCTCCGGACACCGCCGCCGCGCTGGCCGCCCTGCCCGCTCACGACCTCACCGACGCCGACCGGTCCGCCCCCCTGTCCCTGCGCAACCCGGCCTACGTGATCTACACCTCGGGCTCCACCGGACGCCCCAAGGGCGTCGTGGTCGAGCACCACTCGCTGGACGCCTACCTGGCCTGGGCCCGGGAGGCCTACGGCAGTGTGGCCGGCCGGGCGCTCGTCCACTCGCCGGTCTCCTTCGACCTCACGGTGACCGGCCTGTTCGCCCCGCTGACCAGCGGCGGCACCGTGCAGCTCATCGAGCTGGACGACGAGAGCCCCACGGCGGGGGAGTTCGACCGCCCGACCTTCGTCAAGGCGACCCCGAGCCACCTGGCCCTGCTGACCGCGCTGCCCGAGCGCTTCTCGCCCAGCGAGCAGCTCGTGCTCGGCGGCGAGTCCCTGATGGGCGAGGTGCTGGACGAGTGGCGGCGGCGCCACCCGGGTGCCACCGTGATCAACGAGTACGGCCCGACCGAGACCACGGTCGGCTGCACCGAATTCCGGATCGCGCCGGGCGACCCCGCGCCCTCCGGTGTGATCACCATCGGGCGCCCGATCTGGAACACCCGGATGTACGTGCTCGACGAGGCCCTGCGGGCGCTCCCGGTCGGCGTCGGCGGCGAACTCTTCATCGCCGGTGACCTGGTGACCCGTGGGTATCTGGGGCGTCCGGGTCTGACGGCCGAGCGGTTCGTGCCGGATCCGTTCGGTGAGCCGGGTGCGCGGATGTACCGCACGGGCGACCTGGGGCGTTGGCAGTACGACGAGCGGGGTGAGGGCCGGCTGGAGTTCCTGGGCCGCACCGATGACCAGATCAAGCTGCGGGGTTTCCGTAT
>NZ_JBEOXE010000158.1:0-2054 GCF_040296485.1 Streptomyces sp. NPDC002138
GACTTTTTGAGATATTATAGCTGTTGGCGATATCACTGATGTTGGCCAGTGAATGCTGATCTGGTTTCACCGCTAAATAAATCAATGAGCGCAGCGCGTAGTCACTATAATTGGTTAGTCGCATTGATTCGCGCTCCTGTCTAGTTTGAGATTATTAAAAGTTTTTGAGATCTTGGATTCAACATTGAAGTGCAACGCACCCGAAGCTAGATTTTACCTCAAGAGGCGTTCTAAACCCTAGCACCTTTCTAGGTCGATTATTTAAACTGTCTTCAATCGACTGAACTAAGTGCATGCATAGGTTATCCAGACGCATTGACTTCGGTAGAAACTGACGAATTAACCCATTGGTATTCTCATTCGTTCCACGCTCCCAAGAATGATAAGGCTGAGCAAAGTAAATATCAGCCTTCAACGCTGTTGCCATCGTTTCATGGTCAGCAAACTCTTTACCGTTATCAAAGGTGATACTTAACGCCTGTTCACCTTTTAGCATGCCAATACAAGCTTGTGTGACGGCTACTGCCTTGCGATTGGGTAGCGCTTTGATCTTAGTCTCTCGAGTTGTTCTATCCACTAGAGTGACAAGCACACCTTGATGTCCACGACCAACCACCGTATCCCCTTCATAATCGCCCATACGACTGCGCGCTTCAATGATACTGGGACGGTCATTGATATCACAGCGGTTCGCTATCTTTCCGCGCCTATCATAACCTTGCAGACGGCGTTTCCTATAGCGCTTTTGACATCTAAGGGCGCTATGTAAGTTACCCCCTGCCTTTTTGTCAGTATAGATGTGTTGATATATCGATTCATGGCTTGGGACCTCTTGCCAACCCAGCATTCTCAGTCGCCCTGTGATTTGCTCAGGTGAGTAGTGCTTGCTGAGTAGATGATCAATATAGCACCAGCCAAAGCGGCTGATCTGTGAGCTATTCACAACTTTGCGCGCGTTTGCCAATCGATGGGCTTGTTTGGGGCGATAACCCCTTTGTCCCATGTTTCGCCTTATCTCTCGACTCACCGTTGATTTATGACAGCCAATAATTCTAGCTATTTCACTCATGCCTTTTTTAGCTTGCAATAGCGCTGATATTTGATATCTTTGCTCTTGGGTAAGATGTGTATAGTGTTTCATAACGTTCTGATATGTAGGAGTTGAAGTTTGAAATGCAACACGGCACATCTTACTCTTCAACTCATTCTTTTAAAACGTTGCACTTCTTATTTGAATCTAGGAGGTTAAAAAACTAGTAACGCTATTATTATCAGATACATATCATTAGGGTCTGTTGAACATTCAAATATTAGGACTGCTGATTGCTAAAATCGTCCCAAACCTTTTATCAAATCAGGCGTAAACCGACGATAATGTCGAGACCTTAGCTAGGTTTACAACAACGTTTGGGGTGATTTTAGTATCAGCCTTTCAGGGCAGGGCTATTTTTTGCCAATACATGGCGAAATTATCTAACCTAGAATGACTAGGCGTCAAAAATTTCACTGCGTATTGTCTAAAAAATAGCCACTGCCAGTGCCACATTTGAATGTTCAACAGACCCTAAGTAAACAAGCCAAATACTGTCGATAGTATATGCGTATTTGATGGGAGTTGGCCTAGATATAGCCATTTTTAAACCTTCATTATGACTATCTCTAGAATTGAGGATGCGACCTAGTATGCCAGTACGTTAAGAAAAACACGCCTAGCCTATGATTAACAGTTACCAAGTCTAGGATTTTTTGTTACTATGCGTTTAATTTATTATTATCTATGACTCACTGAGAGAAATTATGTTTTTATTTATCCAAGCTGCTCATGCCGCCGAAACTGCTGGTGCTGCATCACTATTTGGCCAAATTTTATTACCTGTTGCTTTTTTTGCCATTTTTTACTTTTTGGTTATTCGCCCACAGTCTAAGCGTACCAAAGAGCACCGCGCCATGGTCAGTGCGTTGACTGTTGGTAGCGAAATCATCTTTGCTGGTGGACTGATGGGTCGTATCAAAGCCATAGAAGGCGATTACGCGGTTGTTAGCTTGAATAATAA
>NZ_JBEOXE010000159.1:0-1862 GCF_040296485.1 Streptomyces sp. NPDC002138
ACACGCAACCGCGGGTCACCACCCACCACATCCAGCACCCGCACCCACCGCGCCACCAACAGCTCAACCGACTCCACATCGAACAGATCAGCCGCCGCGAACACCAGACCCCGCAGTCCCGCCGGCGCACCATGGGCGTCGAACGTCTCCAGAACGCTCAGCTCCAGATCGAACTTCGCCATCGTCGAGCCTTGGGAGAGCTCCTCCGTTCGCACGTCTGGAAGGCTCAACATCGGTTCGGCGTTGTTCTGCAGGGTCAGCATCACCTGGAACAACGGATGGCGCGCCATCGAGCGGGCCGGGGAGAGCTCCTCGACCAGCTTCTCGAACGGCACATCCTGATGCGCGAACGCGGACAGGCTCGCCTCACGCACCCGCGACAACACCTGCGTGAACGTCGGATCGCCCGACAGATCCGTCCGCAGCACCAGCGTATTGATGAAAAAGCCCACCAGATCGTCGAGCGCTACATCTGTACGCCCCGCCGTCGCCAGACCGATCGGAATATCGGTACCCGAACCCAGGCGCGACAGCAGGACCGCGAACGCGGCTTGCAGCACCATGAACACGGTCACACCCTCGGCCCGCGCGAGCTCCACCAGACGGGCATGCACCTCGGCCGGCACCTCCACCGGAAGACGGTGCCCCACGTGACTGGCAACCGCCGGACGCGCCCGGTCGAACGGCAGCTCCAACTCCTCAGGAACACCGGCCAACGCCTCACGCCAATAAGCGACCTGGGCCGCCAGCACACTCTCCGCATCCCCCTCGTCACCGAGCAGCTCACGCTGCCACAGCGCATAGTCGGCGTACTGCACCGGCAGCGGCTCCCAGACAGGAGTCCGCCCCTCACGGCGCGCCGCATACGCAAATGACACGTCCCGGCCCAACGGCCCCATCGACCAGCCATCACCCGCGATGTGATGGATGATCACTACCAGGACCTGCTCGTCCGGACTGATCTCGAAGAGAGTCGCGTGGATCGGGATTTCAGTGGCGAGGTCAAAGCAGTACTCAAGGGCTTCGGCGATCGACTCATCCAGTTCGGCCGCCGAGATATCGCGTGTGTGTAGTTCCCATGTCACGCCTTCGGGTGCCAGGACCCGCTGGTACGGCTCACCATCAGCCATCGCGTACACCGTGCGCAGTGCCTCGTGGCGCCCGATCGCGTCGAGGAGTGCGGCATTGAGTGCTGCGCGGTCCACGGGGCCCGTCAGGTGCAGGACCGCAGGAATGTTGTATGTGGCCAGCTTTCCTTCGAGTTGGCTGATGAACCACATCCGGCGCTGCGCATACGACAACGGCAGCCGCGCCGGACGCTCCCGCGCCGCCAGTGCCGTACGGACCGCTCCACCGCCACCCAGCCGTTCCGCCAGCCCCGCCACTGTCGGCGCGTCGAACACCGCCCGGATCCCCAGCTCCACACCACACACAGCCCGGACCCGGCTCGCCAACCGGATCGCCAGCAGCGAATGGCCGCCCAGAGCGAAGAAGTTGTCATCCACCCCAACCTCGGGCAGACCCAGCACCTCAGCGAATACCGCGCACAGAGCCTCCTCACGGGCATTCGCCGGCCCCCGTCCCGAACCAGACGCGTATTCCGGGGCCGGCAGGGCCTTGCGGTCCAGCTTCCCGTTGCCCGTCAACGGCAGTACATCCATGACCACGACCGCGGAGGGAACCATGTGCTCCGGCAGACGCCGCCCGGCGAACGTACGGACCGCCGCCGCCAGACCCTCCGTGTCCTCCGGGTCATCCGCAACCACATAGGCCACCAGACGCACATCACCCGGCACATCCTCACGCGCGACCACAGCAGCCTGCTCGACCAGCGGACTCGCCGCGATCACCGCCTGCACCTC
>NZ_JBEOXE010000160.1:0-1799 GCF_040296485.1 Streptomyces sp. NPDC002138
TACATCGCGGGTGCCGGTCGTGGGCCGGTCAATGCCCGTGAAGAGGTGCTGTGTGCTGCCTTTGCGCAGGTTCTCGGTCTCGACGGCGTGGGCGTGGACGATGACTTCTTCGCCCTCGGCGGCCACTCGCTCCTTGCGATCCAGCTGGTGGAACGGCTTCGTGAACGTGGGGTGTCCGTGTCGGTGCGGGCGCTGTTCCAGACCCCGACCGTGGCCGCCCTCGCGATGGCGACTGCGGCAGCCCGGGTGGAGGTCCCGCCGAATCTGATCCCCGCGGATGCGCTGGAGATCACGCCGGAGATGCTTCCGCTGGTCGAGCTGTCCACGGACGACATCCAACGGATCATCACGGCTGTCGAAGGCGGTCCGGCGAACATCGCCGACATCTATCCCCTTGCCCCCCTCCAGGAAGGCCTGCTGTTCCACCACCTCCTGGCCGACGGCGGCGAAGACGCCTACGTCATGCCCACGGTGCTGGAGTTCGCCTCCCGGGCGCGGCTCGACGCCTTCGCCAGCGCCTTGCAGCAGGTCATCGACCGGCACGACATCCTCCGCACGGCCATCGTGTGGGAGGGGCTGCGCGAGCCCGTCCAGGTCGTCCGGCGCCACGCGGAACTGCCGGTGACCGAAGTGGAGCTCGACCCGCAGGACGCGGATCCGGTGGCCTCGTTGGTTGCCGCCGGTGGGGCGTCCATGGATCTGGGCCGGACGCCGCTGATCAGCCTGCACGTCGCGCCGGTTGAGCCCGGCGGTGACCGCTGGCTCGGGCTGGTGCGGGTGCACCACATGGTGCAGGACCACACCGGACTGGAAGTGCTGCTGAGTGAGGTCGAGTTGTGCCTCGCAGGGCGCGGCGTCGAGCTGTTTACGCCGCTGCCGTTCCGCAACTTCGTGGCGCAGGCCCGGGGCGGGGTGACGCGTGCCGAGCATGAGCGATACTTCGCTGGGCTGTTGGGAGACGTGACCGAGCCGACGGCGCCGTTCGGACTGGTCGACGTTCATGGCGACGGTAGCGACTCGACGCACGGAGTCGTGGCACTCACAGAGGATGTGGCCGGCCGGCTGAGAGCTGTTGCGCGCCGACTCGGTGTGAGTGCGGCGACTGTTCTGCACGTGGCATGGGCGCGGGTGCTTGCGACGGTCAGCGGGCGCGAAGACGTGGTGTTCGGGACGGTGCTGTTCGGCCGGATGAACGCCGGCGCCGGCTCGGAGCGGGTGCCCGGGCCGTTCATCAACACCCTGCCGGTGCGGGCACGAGTGGATGAGCTCGGCGCGCTGGAGTCGGTCCGGGCCATGCGCGATCAGCTCGCAGGACTCCTCGAGCACGAGCACGCGCCGCTGGCTTTGGCCCAGCAGGCCAGTGGTGTGGCCAGTGATATGCCGCTGTTCACGGCTCTGTTCAACTACCGGCACAACGTCGCGCAGGACGGCGACGGCGGAGAGCGTGATGCGATGGCCGGCATCCGCGTGCTTCTGGCCAGCGAGCGCACCAACTACCCGCTCTCGGTCTCGGTCGACGACGACGGCAGTGGTATGGCGTTCGCCGTGGAGGCTGCTGCCCCGGTGGATGCCCGCGCCGTGGGTGTGCTGGTGTGCAACGCGGTGGAGCGTTTGGTGGTGGGGCTTGAGGGCGTGTTGGAGGGTGGTTCGGACCTTCCGTTGAGCGCGGTGGATGTGCTGGGTGAGGTGGAGCGTCGTCGGGTTGTTGTTGAGTGGAATGACACGTCTGCTGTGGTGCCTGGGGGTACGGTTGCGGATTTGTTTGAGGCGCAGGTGGCGCGGACGCCTGATGCGGTTGC
>NZ_JBEOXE010000161.1:0-1645 GCF_040296485.1 Streptomyces sp. NPDC002138
GTGGCATCAAAGCCTGCTTCCTCGATAGCCGATGCAATAGCTTCTGCACTGGTCTTACTATCATCGAAGCTAACTGTTGCTAGATTGTCAGCGAGATCAACAGTAATAAGATCTAAACCATCAATCTCACCAGTAGCAGCATGGACACTTGCCACACAGCCACCGCAAGTCATGCCATCAATTTTAATAATACGTGTTTGATTTGCCATGGTAGGCTCCTTATTTTTGTAAATGAATTTTTATTAATTAGGGCGTGTCCTCAATTCAATCGATAGTCATCTAAATGGGCTAAAAATGGCTAAATCTTGCCAAACATCGTCAAATAGCTGGTTAATATCCCGATATTATCTGCACTATTTTCCTCGTTTGACGGCAACTTACCTCATTTTTATGACCATTTTTAAAATGAGGACACGTCTTAACACATGAAGTGCAATACCAAATGTGAGGTGAAAAAAAGACCTAGATGCGCTAGCATCAAAGTCTTTATCCACCGACCAAAGTGAGATTGCAACCATGAACTATACGCATCTAAGCCTAGGGGAACGATACCAGATTTATGCCCTTATAGGGGCAGAACATAGTATTAATTTTATAGCGCGGGCGTTAAACAGAAGTCCCAGTACCATATTAAGAGAAATCAGACGCAATAAAAGCCTGCGCGGTTACCAAGTCAATAATGCTCATAAGAAAGCTTGTGCAAGACGATCAAACAATGCGCTCAGCATCATCGCTGACGTATGGGACTGGGTCACAGACAAGCTTAAAGAGAACTGGAGTCCCCAGCAAATAGCAGGTGTTCATGGTGGACTCAGTCATATGAGCATTTATCGCTATATATGGACAAACAAGCGTAAGGGCGGCAGGTTATGGCAGTGTCTCAGACGTAAAGCCAAGCCTTATCGGCAGCGTTTAACTGCTGAGACTCGTGGTCGTATTAATGACAGAGTCTCTATCCATGAGCGCCCCTCCATCGTTGATGCGCGCACGCGGATTGGCGACTGGGAGGCGGATACCATTATCGGTCAGCATCACAAGCAAGCGATTGTCACGCTCGTTGAACGTAAAACAGGGCTGCTGAAGATGAAACGTGTGGATAATAAAACGGCACAGCAAGTATCAGAGGCAATGATAGAGCTCTTAAAGCCAGTGAGGTTGCAGGTTAAGACCATTACCTCTGACAATGGTAAAGAGTTTGCTCAGCATAAAAAGGTGAAACAAAAGCTCTTTAGCTCTTTCTTCTTTGCCGATGCTTATGCGTCATGGCAGCGAGGAACCAACGAAAATACCAACGGCTTGATCAGAGAGTATCTGCCTGAAGGCTGTGACTTTAGACAAGTCTCTGATGATGAGATGCAGGACATTGAGAACAAACTAAATAACAGACCAAGAAAACGCTTAGGGTTTAAAACGCCTATGCAGGCGTTCTATAATATTAATTAGCGTTGCACTTGGTGTGTTAATCTAAGTATTTATTATCAATACCATTTTTAAAATGAGGACACGCCCTAGAAATCTACTGCTTTGCCGCCTCAATCTGAGTATCAAAATCAACTATTTCAGTGATACCTAACAAGGTATATTTGCTAATGCCCCACTTGGTTCGATCAAGCGTCGTCTTAAAATCTCCACCGCACACGGATTT
>NZ_JBEOXE010000162.1:0-1610 GCF_040296485.1 Streptomyces sp. NPDC002138
CCGGCGTATATGGTTCCGTCGGCTGTGGTGGTGCTGGAGACGCTGCCGCTGTCGGTGAACGGGAAGCTGGACCGCAAGGCCCTGCCCGCCCCGGAAATGCCTGCCATGGGCGGCAACAGCGCGGGCCGACGTCCGGCCAACGTCCAGGAGGAGATCCTTTGCGCGGTCTTCGCCGAGGTTCTGGGCGTCGAGAGCATCGGTGTCGAGGAGGACTTCTTCGCCAGAGGTGGTCACTCACTGCTCGCCATCCGGCTGGTGAGCCGGATCCGGACCGTACTGGGTGTGGAGGTCCCGCTTCGTGAACTGTTCGAGGCGCCGACCGTCACGGCACTTGGTGAGAGGCTGAGGGGAGCCGATTCGGCCCGCACGGAACTTGCGAAGTGGGACCGACCCGAGCGGATTCCTCTGTCCTACGCCCAGCGCCGGCTGTGGTTCATCAGCCAGCTGGAGGGCGCCAGCGCTACGCACAACATCCCGGTCGTCCTGCGGCTGACCGGCAGGGTGGACGCCCCAGCACTCGATGCCGCCCTGCGGGATGTGATCGGCAGGCATGAGGTGCTGCGCACGGTCTTCCCCACGGTCGATGGCGAGCCGTATCAGCGCATCCTCGCGGCAGATGAGTTGGAGTGGCAGCTGTCGGTGGCAGAGCCGGCTTCCGGGACGGGCCTTGACAGCGCGGTGGCGGGCGCTGCCGGCCATGTCTTCGATCTCGTTTCGGAGATTCCGATCCGGGCCTGGCTGTTCTCTGAGGGTTCCGATGAGCACGTGTTGGTCGTGCTGGTGCACCACATCGCCAGCGACGGCTGGTCGTCGGGGCCGCTGGCGCGGGACCTGTCGGCTGCCTACGCGGCCCGGTGCGCCGGGCGTGCTCCTGAATGGGAGCCGCTGGCGGTTCAGTACGCCGATTACGCGTTGTGGCAGCGTGAGGTGCTGGGTGACGAGGGTGACCAGCAGTCTCTGATCAATAGGCAGGCAGCGTATTGGCGCGGGGTGCTGGAGGGTGCTCCGGAGGAGTTGGGGCTGCCTTTCGATCATGTGCGGCCGGCGGTGGCGGGTCATCGTGGGCATGGTGTGCCGGTGGAGGTTCCGGCTGGGGTTCATGCGCGGTTGGTGGGGGTGGCGCGGGCCGAGGGTGTGACGGTGTTCATGGTGTTGCAGGCGGCGCTTGCGGTGCTGTTGTCCCGTCTGGGTGCGGGTACGGATATCCCGATCGGTTCGCCGAATGCGGGGCGTACGGATGAGGCGTTGGAGGACTTGGTCGGGTTCTTCATCAATACGTTGGTGGTGCGTACGGACCTGTCGGGTGATCCGACGTTTCGTGAGGTGTTGAGGCGGGTGCGGGAGCGGAGTCTTTCGGGGTTTGCTCATCAGGACGTGCCGTTCGAGCGTCTGGTGGAGGAGCTGGCTCCTGTTCGTTCGATGGGCCGCCACGCACTGTTCCAGGTGATGCTGACGTTGCAGAACAATGCAGAGGCGGTTCTGGATCTCCACGGGTTGGAAGCGGAGCGGATTTCGGCCGGTGATGCGTCGGCGAAGTTCGATCTGGATGTGATCGTGGGTGAGGAGTTCGACGGGTTTGGTGTGCCGGCTGGTATTCGTGGGTGGGTGAC
>NZ_JBEOXE010000163.1:0-1602 GCF_040296485.1 Streptomyces sp. NPDC002138
GGTGGCGCTGATGGCGGGGGCGCGTCCGGAGCGGGTTCCGCTGTCCTTCGCGCAGCGTCGTCTGTGGTTCATCGGCCAGCTGGAGGGCCCGAGCGAGACCTACAACATGTCCGTCACCCTGCGGCTGACGGGTGCGGTGGACCAGCTGGCACTGGGCGCGGCGTTCAGGGACGTCCTGGAACGGCACGAAGTGCTGCGCACGGTGTTCTCGGTTGCTGAGGACGGTCAGCCGTACCAGCAGATCGTCGACCTGGCCGAACTGGCCTGGAAACTGGAAACCGTCGAGGTTCCCCCGACTGGGCTCGCCGGAGCGGTCGCCGACGCGGAGCGATACGCGTTCGACCTCGCCACTGAAGTGCCCATCCGTGCCTGGCTGTTCTCGGTCGCGAAGGACGAGCACCTGGTCGTGTTGACCACCCACCACATCGCGACCGACGGTTGGTCGATGGGTCCGTTGGCTCAGGACGTGTCGGCTGCTTATGCGGCGCGGTGTGCGGGTGGGGCTCCGGAGTGGGAGCCGCTGCCGGTGCAGTATGCGGATTACGCGCTGTGGCAGCGTGAGCTGCTGGGTGACGAGCAGGATCCGGAGAGTCTGATTTCTCGCCAGGTGGCTTACTGGCGTGAGGAGTTGGGGGGTGCTCCGGAGGAGCTGGGGCTGCCGTTCGACCGGCAGCGTCCGGCGGTTGCTTCGCATCAGGGGCACAGTGTGCCGCTGGTGGTGCCGGCGGAGGTGCACGCGCGTCTGGTGGAGGTGGCGCGCGCTGAGGGTGTGACCACGTTCATGGTGTTCCAGGCGGCGCTGGCGCTGCTGCTGTTCCGGCTGGGTGCGGGGACGGACATCCCGATCGGCTCGGCCAACGCCGGACGCACCGACGAGGCGCTGGACAACCTCGTGGGTTGCTTCGTCAATACGCTGGTGCTGCGTGCGGATCTGTCGGGCGACCCGACCTTCCGTGAGCTGCTGGCGCGGGTGCGTGAGAGGGGCCTGTCGGCGCATGCGCACCAGGACGTGCCCTTCGAGAAGCTGGTCGAGGAGCTGGCTCCGAGCCGCTCGATGGCGCGTCACCCCCTCTTCCAAGTGGTCCTGACGAAGCAGGACACCATCGACGCCGTACTCGAGCTGTCCGGCGTGCAGGCCGGAGGGGTCTCGGCCGAGCTGACGGCGGGCAAGACCACCGCGAAGTTCGATCTGGATGTGATGGTTTCCGAGGCGTTCGACGCGCAGGGTGTGGCGTTGGGGCTGCGGGGATCGGTGACGGTGGCCGCGGATCTGTTCGACGAGGCGTGGGCTGGGCGGATCGCCGGGTACTGGTCGCGGGTCCTGGACGAGGTCTCCAACGATCCGGGTGTACGTCTGAGTGGTGTGGATGTGCTGGGTCCGCAGGAGTTGCGGACGGTGCTGTCCGGTTGGAATGACACCTCGGCCGGGGTTCCGGATGCTTCGGTGGTGGGGTTGTTCGAGGCGCAGGTGGTGCGGTCGCCGGGTGCGGTGGCGGTGGTTGGTGATGGTGTGGGGGTGTCGTTCGCGGAGCTGGATGTGCGGGCGAACCGGTTGGCGCATTATCTGGTGTCGCAGGGTGTGGGTGCGGAGTCGGTGGTGGG
>NZ_JBEOXE010000164.1:0-1575 GCF_040296485.1 Streptomyces sp. NPDC002138
CAACTCCGGCACCAAACCAGACCCGAACTCCACCGCAGTGTCATTCCACTCCGACACCACCCGACGACGCTCCACACCACCCAACACCTCAACGGAACCGATCCGGGTGTGCGGCGCCTCAGCGAGCGCTGTCACCAGGCTGTCCAATGCCGTGTGCAGCAGCGTGCACACGTGTCCCGCGTCGGCCGGGGCCACGGCCTGGACCGTCAGGACGAATCCGGTGCCCCGGTCGGTGACGGAGACGTTCAGCGGATAGTTCGAGCGCTCCTGCATGGACATCGTGCGGACGCCGCCGAGGCCCGAGACGGTGTCTTCACCGCTCTCCTGCCGGTACCGGTAATTGAACACCGCCGTGAACAGCGGGCTGGAGGCCGGCACGCCGCTGGCGCGCTGGGCCACGGCCAGCGGAGCGTGCTCGTGCTCCAGCAGTTCGGCCAGCTGCTGCCGCAGTCCGGAAAGCGCCTGTCCCACCTCGTCGGAGCCGACCCTCACACGAACGGGCAATGTGTTGATGAAGGGGCCCGGCACCCGGTCGGCGCCGGCTCCTGAATTCATGCGGCCGAGCAGGACGGTGCCGAAGACGACATCGTCTCGGCCCGAGGCGGCCGCCAGAACGCGGGCGAACGCCAGGTGGAAGATGGTGGCCGCGCTCACGCGGAGCGTGCGGGCCGTTTCCCGTACCCGGTGGGAAAGCTCCTCGTCCACCAGGAGCTGCTCCCACTGTCCGTCACTGCCGTCGCCGCGCGCGTCCAGCAGTCCGAACGGGGCGGTCGTCTCATCTACGTCGCCCACCAGCTCCGCGAAGTAGCGCTCGTGCTCCTCCTCGGCCACTCCTCGCCGGCTCTGCGCCACGAAGTTGCGGAAGGGCATGGGCGCGGGCAGCGTGTCGGCCCGGCCGGACATGATCGCGTTCAGTTCGCCGAGTACCACGTCCAGGGCCGTCTGGTCCTGTGTGAGGTGGTGGATGCTCAGCGCTGCCAGCCACTGCCCGTTGTCGGACGACCGCGGCGACGCGGCGATCGCGACCCGCATCAGCGGGGCCCGGTTCAGGTCCATCCGTCCGGCCGCCAGCGCGAGGAGCTGTTCGCCAGGTTCGGTGCCGTGGGGGTCGAGCGTGACGTCCTCGACGGGCAGTACCGCGTTGCGCAGGACGACCTGGACCGGCTGGTGCAGGCCTTCCCACGCGATCGCCGTGCGGTAGATGTCATGCCGGTCGATCACCTGCTGAAGCGCACCGAGAAACGCGTCGAGGCGCTCGCGCGAGTCGAACCCGACCAGGGTCGTGGACGCAAAGACGTCGACGTCGCTGTCGGCCTGGAGCAGGTAGTGAAAGAAGATCCCTTCCTGGAGGGGGGCGAGGGGGTAGATGTCGGCGATGTTGGCCGCGCCGCCCTCGACGGTCGCGGTGATCCGCCCGATCTCGTCCGCGTCCAGCTCCACCAGCGACAGCATCTCCGGCGTGATCTCCACCGCATTCGCCGGGATCAGGTTCTCCGGCACCTCCACCCGCGCCGCAGACGCAGTCAACGCCAGACCAGCCGGAGTCGCGGTCTGGAACAACGCCCGCACCGACAC
>NZ_JBEOXE010000165.1:0-1573 GCF_040296485.1 Streptomyces sp. NPDC002138
CTGGACGCGGACGAGATCGGGCGGATCACCGCGACCGTCGAGGGCGGCGCGGCCAACATCGCCGACATCTACCCCCTCGCCCCCCTCCAGGAAGGCTTCCTCTTCCACCACCTGCTCGCGGAGGGCGGCGAGGACGCCTACGTGATGCCCACTGTGGTGGAGTTCGGCTCGCGCGAGCGGTTCGACAGCTTCACCGCAGCCCTTCAGCAGGTGATCGACCGGCACGACATCTACCGCACGGCGATCGTGTGGGAAGGCCTGCACCAGCCGGTCCAGGTCGTCCTGCGCAACGCGGTACTGCCCGTCGAGGACGTCACGCTCGACCCCCACGGCACCGAACCGGCCGAGCAGCTCCTTGCACACGTCGGCCTCTCGATGGATCTGAACCGAGCCCCGCTGATCAGCGTGCACGTCGCTTCGGTGGATCCGGAGACGGACCGGTGGCTGGCCCTGGTACGGGTGCACCACATGGTGCAGGACCACACCGCGATGGAGGTGCTGCTCGACGAGGTCGAGGCGTTCCTGACCGGGCGGGGCGCTGAGCTGGCGCCGCCGCTGCCGTTCCGTACCTTCGTCGCGCAGGCACGCGCCGGTTCGGAGAGCGGGAAGCACGAACGCTACTTCGCCGAGCTGCTGGGTGACGTCGACGAGTCGACCGCACCGTACGGGGTGGTCGACGCGCGCGGCGACGGAGCGGACGCCGTCCGAGCCGTGGTGCCGTTCGCGCCGGAGCTGACCGAGCGGCTGCGGGATGTCGCCCGCCGACTGGGCGCCAGCCCTGCCACGGTTCTGCATGTGGCCTGGGCGCGCGCCCTCGCCGCGATGTCCGGACGTACGGACGTGGTGTTCGGAACGGTGCTGTTCGGCCGCATGAGCGCGGGCGCAGGTGCCGACCGTGTGCCCGGGCCGTTCATGAACACGCTGCCCGTGCGCGTACGGACCGACGAGGTCGGCGCCCTGCAAGCGGTGGCAGCGATGCGAGGCCAGCTGGCGGAGCTGCTGGAGCGCGAGCACGCACCGCTGGCCGTGGCTCAGCAGGCCAGCGGGGTGGCCGGCGACTCACCACTGTTCACCTCGATCTTCAACTACCGGCACAACGCGGTCCGGCCGGCCGCACCGACGGCCGGTAGTGAAGCGGACCCGTGCGAGGACCAGAGCGGGATCCGGACGGTGTTCTCGCGTGAGCGCACCAACTACCCCCTTTCGGTCGCCGTCGACGACCGCGGCACCGAGATCGGACTGGCCGTGGACGCGGTCGCCCCGATCGATGCACGCCACGTCGGCTCGGCCGTCCGCACCACCGCCGAGAACCTCGTCGCCGCGCTGGAGCAGGCGCTGGACGCGGGCCGCGATCTTCCGCTGAGGGACATTGAGGTCCTGGGTGTGGAGGAGCGGCGTTTGGTGGTGGAGGGGTGGAACGATACGTCTGTGGGGGTTCCGGCGGGGTTGTTGCCGGAGTTGTTTGAGGCTCAGGTGGCGCGGACGCCTGATGCGGTTGCTGTGGTGTTTGAGGGTGTTGAGGTTTCGTTTGCGGAGTTGGATGCGCGGGCGAATCGGCTGGCTCGGTGTCTGG
>NZ_JBEOXE010000166.1:0-1414 GCF_040296485.1 Streptomyces sp. NPDC002138
ACCACATAAGCAACCAGCCGCACATCACCCGGAACATCCTCACGCGCGATCACCGCCGCCTGCGCAACATACGCATGCCCCGCGACCACCGACCGGACCTCACCCGGCTCAATCCGGAAACCACGGACCTTCACCTGCTCATCCGCACGACCCACATACTCAAGCCGGCCATCCGCAGCCCACCGCGCCACATCACCACTGCGATACATCCGCACACCCGGCTCAAACGGACACGCCACAAACCGCTCAGCCGTCAGACCCGCACGCCGCACATACCCACGCGCCAACTGCACACCCGCGATATACAGCTCACCCGCCACACCCACCGGAACCGGCCGGAGCCGGCCATCCAGCACATACAGCTGCGTATTCGCAATCGGACGCCCGATCGCAACCGACTCACCGACCTCATCACCCGCACGAACCTCAAGAACACAGCACCCGACCACCGCCTCCGTCGGACCGTACTCATTGACCACCACCGAACCCGGCGCCCGCTCCAGCCACGCACGCACCGAAGCACCCGTCAACGCCTCACCACCCACCACCACCGTGCCGGCCATCCCCGCAGCCTCGGCATCCGAAAGCAGCTCGCCCAGCAACGGAAGATGACCCGGTACGACCTTCACCAGACCAAACCCGGCAGACTGACGCACCACCTCCGCCAGACCCTCAGCCCCACCCTCACGACTGACCACCACAGGCGAACCCGACACCAAAGGCACCAGCACACTGGTCACCGTCAAGTCGAACGCCAGCGAGGAATGCAGCGGCGCACCACCCACAGCCCCATACGCACCCGCCGCCCAGCAGACGTAATTCGCCAGACCCTCATGAGAAACCGCCACACCCTTCGGCCGGCCCGTCGAACCCGACGTATAAATCACATACGCCAGACCCGCACCCGCCACCGACACCTCAGGCGCCACCGGAGAAACAGCCGCCAGCTGCATCACCGTCAACGCCTCATCAAGCGCCACCATCCGCACCCGACCCGCCGGCAGGTCCTCCAGAATCTCCTCATCCGTCAGCAGCAGAGCCGCACCACTATCAGCCAGCGTGAACGCGATCCGCTCCGCCGGATACTCCGGATCCACCGGCAGATACCCCGCACCCGCCTTCCACACCGCCAGAATCGACACGACCATGTCCACCCCACGAGGCAGACACAAAGCCACCAACGACTCCACACCCACACCCTGCGCCACCAGGAAACACGCCAGCCGATTCGCCCGCCCATCCAACTCCGCGAACGACAAAACCTCTTCACCACACACCACAGCCACCGCATCCGGCGACCGCACCACCTGCGCCGCAAACAACTCCGGCACCAAACCAGACCCGAACTCCACCGCAGTGTCATTCCACTCCGACACCACCCGACGACGCTCCACACCACCCAACACCTCAACGG
>NZ_JBEOXE010000167.1:0-1407 GCF_040296485.1 Streptomyces sp. NPDC002138
CCTAGTACTGCAACGGTGTTTGCCGTGACGGTTGGGCAGGTCGGTCGTTGTTCAGTTCATGGGTGGGGAACTTGCTGCTGCCCGGTCGTGGGCTGGTGAACTGAAGGCCTTGCATGAGCGGTTTGTGCACCGTTTCTCCAGGTCGGAGCCACGTGAGTCGGCTCTTGCCTATATGCGGGGGCTGATCGCTCCGTTGGAGCGGAAGAACGGGTGGACGCTTGCCGAGGAGGCCGGGCATGCGGGTCCGGACCGGATCCATCGGCTGCTGAACCGGATCGACTGGGACGCCGATGAGGTCCTGGACGATGTGCGGGACTATGTCGTCGAGCATCTCGGCGACCCGGAAGCGGTGCTGATCGTGGACGACACCGGATTCCTGAAGAAGGGTGTCCGCTCCGCCGGGGTCCAGCGCCAGTACTCCGGAACCGCCGGGCGGACAGAAAACTCCCAGATCGGGGTGTTCCTCGCCTATGCCGGCGGCCGGGGCCGCACGTTGATCGACCGCCGCCTGTATCTGCCCGTCTCGTGGACGGAGGACCGGGAAC
The DNA here is from genome assembly GCF_040296485.1 of Streptomyces sp. NPDC002138. Classification (NCBI taxonomy): domain Bacteria; kingdom Bacillati; phylum Actinomycetota; class Actinomycetes; order Kitasatosporales; family Streptomycetaceae; genus Streptomyces; species Streptomyces sp. NPDC002138. The sequence continues at coordinate 546 of NZ_JBEOXE010000167.1, forward strand.
GGTGCCGGGCCGCCGGCATTGAGGACACGATCGGCTTCGAGACGAAGGTGGTGATGGCCAAGGCCATGGTCCGCCGGGCGATCACGGACCGGATTCCGTTCCGGTGGGTGACCGCGGATGCCGCCTACGGCTACTCCAAGGGCTGGCGGTCCGAGCTCGAGCAGGCCGATGTCTTCCATGTCATGGCCACCACCCGGCACGACACGGTCGTCACCCGCTGGGCGATCGACCACCCTGTCCACGACCTGTTCCCCGCCCTGCCCCGGCAGAAGTGGAAGCGTCGTTCCTGCGGGATGGGGGCCCATGGCCCGCGGGTCTACGACTGGGCGAGGGTCGAGGTCCGGCCCTGGCACCGCGAGGACCGCCGGCACTGGGTCATCGCCCGGCGAAGTGTCCGCCGGCCCGAGGAGATCTCTTACTACATCGCCTACTGCCCGGCCGAAACCACACTGGACGAGCTGATCCGCATCGCGGGCAGCCGGTGGGCGGTCGAGGAATGCTTCCAGACCGCGAAACAGGAGTGCGGCCTGGACGACTATCAGGTCCGCCGCTACGACGGCTGGCACCGCCACATGACCCTGGCCATGGCCGCCCACGCCTGCCTCACCGTCCTGCGGGCCCGCGAACAGGATGCCGGGAAAGCAGAAACGGATCCTCCCAGCTCATACCCCTGAGCCTGCCCGAAGTCCGACGCCTGATCAGCCGGCTCACCCGGCCCCGCCCGAGCATCGACCACGTCCTGCACTGGTCACACTGGCGCCGGCGACGACAGTTCCAGGCACGTGTCAGCCACTACAAACGACGCGGCCACACGCCACCAGAAACTGCCCAACCGTCACAGCAAGCACCGTTGCAGTACTAG
>NZ_JBEOXE010000168.1:0-1392 GCF_040296485.1 Streptomyces sp. NPDC002138
CCAGGCGGCCCTGGGCGCGGGCGTGCTCGCGTACTACTTCGGGGTGCGGCGCGGGCCGCCCGGGGCGCGCTGCACCGGTGGCGGGGCCGCGGGTCGGGGGTCGGCCGGTGTCGGTGACGCGGGGCCGCTCGCTCCCGGGGTGGTGGCGGGGGCCGGTGTCCTGGGGCGCACGACGGGTACGGGCTGCGCCGGTGTCGTGGCCGGCGCCGGCTGGACCACGAGCGGCGGTGCGTGCGGGACGCTCACGGGGAGGGGGGCGGCCGCGGCGCGGGCGGGCGCCTCCGCAGGTGCCGGGCGCACGGCTCGTACGGCGTGCGCGGGGGGCGGCGGGACCGTTGCGTGCGGGCCGTTCACCGCGGCCCGCTGGACCTGCTGCGGTGCGGCGGTCGGGGCGGGCCAGCGGGCCGGGACCACGGGACGGCTCGCCGGGCGGGCAGCGGGGGCGGCAGCACTGCCCATGTCCCGGGTGCCGAGGGACAGGGGCCGGGCCGCCAGGAGCTGGAGGGTGCGGTGCGGGGCTGCGCTCCGGCCGGCGACCGAGGGGGCGACGACCGGCGGAACCGGGCGGGTGGACCCGGAGGGCGTGTCGGCGGGGCCGCCCGGGGAGACCGGCGGGGCGGCGGTGGCCCGCCGGACGAGTGGGGGAGCACCGTTCGGGCCGTCGGTCCGAGGCGCGCCGGGTGCGGTCGCACGGCGCTGCGTCACGTCGCCCGCACCCAGCAGCGGCGACCCGGGCGCGGGCGCGCGCTGGACGTCGGCGGGGGAGACGGACGGCCTGGCCGCCCGCGACCGGGACGCGGCGGGCGAGGGCCGTGCCGCGCTCGGCGGCAGTGCGGGCAGCGGCGCCCCCAGGCCGGTGCGTACGCGCGGAGCGGCCCGCCGGGCCGGCTCGGGTCCGGCGCCGCCGCCCCCCTCGGCCGGGGGCTCCGCCTGGCGCTGGACGACGGGCAGGGCCGGGGTGGGTGCGGGAGCGGCCGGGGGGTGGTTCGACGGCACGGCCGTAGCGGGCAGCTCGGTGAGGGGCGCCCCGAGCGGGGCGCGGGTTGCGGCGCGCCGCACGGGCGCCTCGTGGTCGGCCGCGGGCTCCGCCCGGCGCGGTGCGGTGGGCTTCGGGCCGCTGCTGTCGGGGGTGGCGGCGCCCTGGGCCGAGGGTTCGGCCTGGCGCTGGACGACGGGCAGGGCCGGGGTGGGTGCGGGAGCGGCCGCAGGGTGGTTCGACGTCGTGGCGGTGGCGCCGGCGCCGGCGGGCGGCTCGGGGAGGGGAGCCCCGAGCGGTGGGCGGCTCACCGCACGCCGCACAGGGGCGTCACCATCACCCCCGTCGACCCGGCCGCCGACGCCGGGCTGATCCACGGCTGGGTCACCCAGGAGCGCGCCCGCTTCTGGGGCATG
>NZ_JBEOXE010000169.1:0-1375 GCF_040296485.1 Streptomyces sp. NPDC002138
GTTGTTGAGTGGAATGACACGTCTGCTGTGGTGCCTGGGGGTACGGTTGCGGATTTGTTTGAGGCGCAGGTGGCGCGGACGCCTGATGCGGTTGCTGTGGTGTCGGCTGGTGTTGAGGTGTCGTATGGGGAGTTGGATGTACGGGCGAATCGTCTGGCCCGGCATCTGATGTCTCTTGGTGTGGGTGCTGAGTCTGTGGTGGGGGTGTGTCTGGAGCGTGGTGTTGATGCGGTGGTCGCGCTGTTGGGTGTGCTGAAGGCGGGTGGTGCGTATCTGCCGGTTGATCCGGGCTATCCGGGGGAGCGGATTGCTTTTATGGTCGGGGATGCGGCGCCGGTGGTGGTTTTGGCGTCGGTGGGGACTGTGGGTGTGGTTCCGGCGGGTGTGCGTGTGGTGGTTGTGGATGCGGGGGAGACGGTTGAGCTGCTGGCCTGCCTGGAGGGGGGTGTGGTGGCTCGTGGTGGGGTGTTGCCGGGGCATCCGGCGTATGTGATTTATACGTCGGGTTCGACGGGCCGTCCGAAGGGTGTGGTGGTTGAGCATCGTTCGGTGGTGGGTCTGTTGTCGTGGGCTGCTGGTGAGTTCGGTGGTGCGGGTTTTGAGCGGGTGCTGGCTTCGACGTCGCTGAATTTTGATGTGTCGGTGTTCGAGGTGTTCGGTCCGTTGGTGTCGGGTGGCTGTGTGGAGATGGTGCCGGATCTCCTGGTGCTTGCTGATGGTGGGCGTGGGCCGTGGGGTGTGTCGTTGGTCAGTGGTGTTCCGTCGGTGTTCTCGCAGCTTTTGGCGTCGGGTGGGCTGGGGGCGCGGCCGGGGACGGTGGTCCTGGCGGGTGAGGCGTTGACCGCGGATGTGGTGGCGGCTGTGCGGCGGGCGGTTCCGGGTGTGCGGGTTGCCAATATTTATGGTCCGACTGAGGCGACGGTGTATGCGTCTGTCTGGTGTGCGGAGGGTGTTGTCGAGGGGGTTGTGCCGATTGGCCGGCCGATTTCGAATGTGCGGATGTTTGTGCTGGATGCGGGGTTGCGGCCGGTTCCGGTGGGTGTGGCGGGTGAGCTGTATATCGCGGGTGCGGGGCTGGCGCGGGGGTATCTGAACCGTCCTGGTCTGAGTGCGGAGCGGTTTGTTGCGAGTCCGTTCGGTTCGGGTGAGCGGCTGTATCGCACGGGTGATCTGGTGCGGTGGAGTGCGGCTGGTCAGGTGGAGTATCTGGGCCGGGTCGATGAGCAGGTGAAGGTGCGTGGTTTCCGGATCGAGCTGGGTGAGGTCCAGTCCGTGGTGGCCGCGCATCCGCGTGTCGCGCAGGCTGTCGTGGTGGCGCGTGAGGATGTGCCGGGGGACAAGCGTCTGGTCGCGTATGTCGTCGCGGCCGGCTGTG
>NZ_JBEOXE010000170.1:0-1362 GCF_040296485.1 Streptomyces sp. NPDC002138
CTTTTGAATTCTCGTTTGGTTGTAGTACAACTCGATATATCTAATGATATCGGTAATAGCGGCAAATCTGGTCTTATAGTCCTGATGATATACCAGCTCATTCTTTAATACACCCCAGAAGCTCTCTATGGGTGCGTTGTCATAACAATTACCTTTGCCACTCATTGAGCCTATAAACTGATGCTGTTTAATAATCTTATGATACGCATGGCTACAATACTGACTGCCTCTGTCAGAGTGAACAATTAGTCCCTTGCTTGGTCTCTTATTCTTAATTGCCATGTTCAATGCTTTGCAAACTAAGTCAGCGGTCATACGTTTGTTGATGGCATAGCCAACCAGCTCTTTGGTATACAAGTCTTTAACGCCTGCTAAGTACAGCCAGCCCTCGGTTGTCCAGATATAGGTGATATCACTGACCCATGCTTCGTTAGGGCGGTTGACGTCAAACTGCTGATCGAGCACGTTGTCATAGACCAGCTTGTTGTGGTTTGAGTCGGTAGTAACTTTAAAACGCTTATGACGACGGCATTTGATACCGTGTTCTTCCTTGATGCTTCTGACCATGTATGGGCTGATATCATATCCTTGCTCATTTAGATGCGCATGCAGACGCTCAAAGCCGTAGCGCTCCTTTGTTTCACTGTGTGCCGCTTTGATTAGTAGCTCAGACTGGTTACGATGTATCTGCTGAGCGCTGATGTCTCGACGCAGCCAGTCGTAGTAACTTGAGGGTCTAATATGTAGTACACGGCACATGCTACTGATGCGAAAGTGTTGCTGGTTGTCTTTAACAAAGGCGTACTTTACTAGCTGTGTTTGGCGAAGTACGCCGTCGCCTTTTTTAATATCTCGCGCTCCTCTTCGGCAACTTTAAGCTGGCGCTTTAGCCGTTTTACTTCTTCAAGGGCGCTCATAAGATCAGGATCGTATTGTTCAGTGCCCACAAGCTTGCCCTGATTGGCTTTATTCTGCCAGTTAGATAAGGTTTGCATGGCGATCCCGAGCTGCTTTGCAGTAGCTGAAATATTGCCATTATTATCCGCTATCTTCTTGACAGCTTCTGCTTTAAATTCTGTGCTGTAAGTTCTAACTTTCTTGGTCATGGTAAACTCCTCGTTGAGTCGTTAGTTTACCAAGTTTACTTGTACGGTTTCTTCAGCATAGCTCACACCGCACACCACTCATAACGGCATCCCTATCTCGCGTAAAGGCGATAAAGTCATCTGTAAAAAGTGCAAAAAAGTCACTACTATTCTTACGGGTGACCCGTCGTTTATTGTGGATGGTGCGCCTATTGCACGTGGCGGCGATGTCACCAGCTGCGGCGCTAAGCTGATCGCTAATCAGCAGTCATTTTCG
>NZ_JBEOXE010000171.1:0-1268 GCF_040296485.1 Streptomyces sp. NPDC002138
AGCGCCTGCTGGCCCGGGCCCGGTGGCTGCGGCCGCGCCGGCTGCCCGGCCCCGGGCGGGCCTGGACGGACAGCCGGGCGCTGCCGCCGATACCGGCGGAGCCGTTCCGGGACTGGTGGGCGCGGGAGCGGGGAGGCCGGGCATGAGCAGCAGGGACCGCGTCCTGGGCCGGGTCCGCCGCGCGCTGGCGGACGCCGGGGCCGCCCCCGACGTCCCCCGGGACTACCTGCGGGTCCACGGCGAGCGCACCCCCGCCGAGAGCGCCGACCTGCTCGCCGCGCACCTGACGGAATACCGCGCGCGGGTCCACCGGACCGACGAGGACGGCATCGCGATGCTCCTGACGCGCCTCCTCGCCGAGCGGGGCGCCGGGTCGGTCCTGGTCCCGGCCGGCCTGCCGCCGTACTGGCTCGCCGCGGCGGACCCGGTGCGGATCCACGACCGGGCGGGCTCCACGCCGTACGAACTGGACGCCGTGGACAGCGTGGTGACCGGCTGCGCCCTGGCGATCGCCGAGACGGGCACGATCGTCCTCGACGGCGGACCCGGCCAGGGGCGGCGGCGGATCACCCTGGTCCCGGACCACCACATCTGCGTGGTGCGGGTCCCGGAGCAGGTGGTGGACTCCGTCCCGCGGGCGCTGGCGCTCCTGGACCCCACCCGCCCGCTGACCTGGATCTCCGGCCCCTCGGCCACCAGTGACATCGAGCTGGACCGGGTGGAGGGCGTGCACGGCCCCCGCACCCTGGAGGTCGTGCTCCTCACCGCACAATAGAGCCCATGTCCGCCTACATCGCCCTCACCGCCCTCGTGGTCCACGACTACGACGACGCCCTCGACTTCTACACCCGCGCCCTCGGCTTCGACCTGGTCGAGGACACCGCCCGCCCCGACGGCTCCCGCTGGGTCGTGGTCCGGCCGCCCGGCGCCACCGAGAGCGCGCTCCTGCTGGCCCGCGCCAAGGACGACGCCCAGCGCGCGCGGGTCGGCGACCAGACCGGCGGGCGTGTCGGCTTCTTCCTGTACACCGACGACTTCGCGGCGGACCACGCCCGGATGACCGCCGAGGGCGTCCGCTTCCTGGAGGAGCCGCGCCACGAACCGTACGGCTCCGTCGCCGTCTTCGAGGACCTCTACGGCAACCGCTGGGACCTACTCCAGCCCGCCGCCGCTTAGGGGGTGTCTGATGGATCTCCGCGGCGTCGCGACGCCCGGCACGCGCTCTCGCCGCACCGGCCGAAAGCCTGAGTACGTCCAGTACGCGGGCT
>NZ_JBEOXE010000172.1:0-1260 GCF_040296485.1 Streptomyces sp. NPDC002138
GGTGGCGCTGATGGCGGGGGCGCGTCCGGAGCGGGTTCCGCTGTCCTTCGCGCAGCGTCGTCTGTGGTTCATCGGCCAGCTGGAGGGCCCGAGCGCGACGTACAACGTTCCGGTGGCCCTGCGGCTGACGGGGGAGATCGACCGGGCCGCACTGGGCACGGCCCTGCGGGACGTGATCGAACGGCACGAAGTGCTGCGCACGGTGTTCGCGCTGGCCGACGGCGAGCCGTATCAGCGGATCCTCAGCATGGACGACGTGAGCTGGCAGCTGGAGACCGCCGACATCGCGCCGACCGGTCTGACGGACGCGGTCGCCGAGGCGACCGGGTACGCCTTTGATCTGTCGACCGAGGTGCCGATCCGTGCCTGGCTGTTCTCGCTCGGATCCGAAGAGCACGTCCTGTTGGTGTCGATCCATCACATCGCCGGAGACGGTTGGTCGATGGGTCCGTTGGCTCAGGACGTGTCGGCTGCTTATGCGGCGCGGTGTGCGGGTGGGGCTCCGGAGTGGGAGCCGCTGCCGGTGCAGTACGCGGATTACGCGCTGTGGCAGCGTGAGCTGCTGGGTGACGAGCAGGATCCGGAGAGTCTGATTTCTCGCCAGGTGGCTTACTGGCGTGAGGAGTTGGGGGGTGCTCCGGAGGAGCTGGGGCTGCCGTTCGACCGGCAGCGTCCGGCGGTGGCTTCGCATCAGGGGCACAGTGTGCCGCTGGTGGTGCCGGCGGAGGTGCACGCGCGTCTGGTGGAGGTGGCGCGCGCTGAGGGTGTGACCACGTTCATGGTGTTCCAGGCGGCGCTGGCGCTGCTGCTGTCCCGGCTGGGTGCGGGGACGGACATCCCGATCGGCTCGGCCAACGCCGGACGCACCGACGAGGCGCTGGACGGTCTGATCGGTGGGTTCACCAATACGCTGGTGCTGCGTGCGGATCTGTCGGGTGACCCGACCTTCCGTGAGCTGCTGGCGCGGGTGCGTGAGAGGGGCCTGTCGGCTTACGCGCACCAGGACGTGCCCTTCGAGAAGCTGGTCGAGGAGCTGGCTCCGAGCCGCTCGATGGCGCGTCACCCCCTCTTCCAGGTGGTCCTGACGAAGCAGGACACCATCGAGGCGGTCGTGGACCTGCCGGGTCTGCAGGTGGGCGGAGCATCGGCAGGAGACCGCAGGGCAGCGAAGTTCGATCTGGATGTGATGGTTTCCGAGGCGTTCGACGCGCAGGGTGTGGCGTTGGGGCTGCGGGGATCGGTGACGGTGGCCGCGGATCT
>NZ_JBEOXE010000173.1:0-1190 GCF_040296485.1 Streptomyces sp. NPDC002138
TCCGGCTCCAGCACCCCCAGCAGCGAAGGCACCACACTCGCCGAACGCACCCGCGCCGAAGCCACCAGCTCCCGCAACAACCCCGGCTCAGCCCGTTCGGCGGCGGTGGCCACTACCAGCACACCACCGCACGCCAGCGTCACCGCCACATCCAGCACCGACGCATCAAAATTGAACGAAGCGAACTGCAACACCGGAACACCAGGACCGACATCCATCAACGGACCGAACACCGACACCATGTTCGCCATCGCCGCATGCCCGACAGCCACACCCTTAGGCACACCCGTCGAACCCGACGTGTAAATGACGTACGCCAGACCCTCCGGCCCCACCCTGACATCAGGCGCACCCGCCTCAGCAGCCGCCAGCGCCGGATCATCCACCCACACCACAGACTCGGCCCCGACCGGCACGCCATCACGCCGGCCCACCACCACCCGGGCACCACTGTCAGCCACCATGAACGCCAGCCGCTCCACCGGCAGCTCAGGATCCAGCGGCACATACGCACCACCGGCCTTCCACACCGCCAGGATGGAAGCAACCATGTCCACCCCGCGCGGCAGACACAGACCCACCACCGACTCCGGACCGACACCCTGACCGATCAGGTGATGAGCAAGACGATTCGCCCGGGCATCCAGCTCCCCGTACGAAACCTCCACACCATCGAACACCACCGCAACCGCACCCGGCGAAGCCGCCACATGCGCCGCGAACAACTCCGGCACCATCACCGAAGCAACCTCAACCACCGTGTCATTCCACTCCGTCAGGAGCCGGAACCGCTCGTCCGCGTCAAGTACGTCGACGTCACTTACCCGGGTCCGCGAATCTGCGGCCACCGTCTCGAGAACCCGCCCCAGCCGCTGAGCGATCGAGTCGGCGGACACCGGTTCAAACAGGTCGGCCGACACGATCAGCGAACCACGCAGCCCAGCCGGCGCACCACCCTCGTCGAAGACCTCAGCCAGCGACACATCCAGGTCGAATTTGGCCACCACATCCATCTGCGCAGCCCTCTCCGCCTCCACAGGCCGGCGCGAGGACTCGGCAGCGAGCAGGTCGAGAACGGCCTCGCTGTTGTTCTGCAGGGTCAGCATCACCTGGAACAGCGGGTGGCGGGCCATCGAACGGGCCGGGGACAGCTCCTCCACCAGCTTCTCGAACGGCACGTCCTGATGCGC
>NZ_JBEOXE010000174.1:0-1047 GCF_040296485.1 Streptomyces sp. NPDC002138
CTTCGCCTTCTCATACTCGGCAGCGACCTCATCCACCGCGGCGACCAACGCCTCGGGAATGAACTTGCCACCGAAATCACCGAAATATCCCTCGGTGTTCGGGACCACTCCCTCCGCGTCCGGGAAGAAGGAACTGGTGCTGGTCATGACGGGGTCTCCTCGGTGTTGTTCTCGGCGTTCTTCAGCTGCGTCACCAGCGCCGCCGGGTCCGGCGAGCGCATCAGCGTCTCGCCGACCAGGACCGCGTCCGCGCCGTCCGCGCGCAGGCGGCGGGCGTCCGCCGGGCCGCGTACGCCGCTCTCGGCGATCAGCACCCGGTCGGCCGGGACCTGCGGGCGCAGGCGGCCGGTGAGACCGAGGTCCATGCGGAAGTCGCGCAGGTCGCGGTGGTTGACGCCGATGTTCACGGCGCCGAGGGCGAGCGCCGTGTGCGCCTCCGCCTCGCTGTGGACCTCGACCAGGACGTGCAGGCCGAGGCCGGTCGCGTACGCGTACAGCCGGTCCAGCCGCTCCTCGGTCAGCGCGGCGACCACGAGCAGGACCGCGTCCGCGCCGAAGGCCCGGCCTTCGGCGATCTGGTACTCGTCGACGATGAAGTCCTTGCGCATGACGGGCAGGCCGACGGCCTCCCGTACGGTCGCCAGGTCCTCGGGGCGGCCGCCGAAGCCCTCGGTGTGCGCGAGGACGGACAGCGCGCAGGCGCCGCCCGCCTCGTAGGCGCGGGCCAGGTCGGCGGGGCGGTAGTCGTCGGTGAGCGGGCCCTTGAGCGGGCTGCGGGGTTTGAGCTCGGCGATGACGCCGAGGCCGGGGGCGCGCAGGGCCGCGCCGAAGTCCCGTACAGCGGGAGCCTCGGCGGCCCTGCGCTCGATCTCGGCGAGCGGGACCTCGGCGCGGCGGGCCGCGGTCTGGCGGTGCGCGGCCTCGATCAGCTCGGCCAGCAGGGTGCCGCGACCGCCAACCTCGGCCGCCGGTGCGGGCGCGGCCTCGGCCGCCGGTGCGGGCGCGGGCGCGGATGCCGGCGCGGGCGCGGATGCCGGTGCGGGCGCG